>NZ_JAKKRN010000002.1:0-266524 GCF_025654245.1 Shewanella sp. SM29 | reverse complement strand
GGTATGGTTATAAAAGATAAAATGATTGTGCTTGTCCAAAACAGCGAGGCCATTCTCGCTTAGCCGTAAGGCTTCGGTTAAAAAGGGGTAAACAGACTCAAGAGATTCTTTTTCCATCGATTATTCCTAGCAATGACGCTTTTAGAGAAGATCTCCGACATGTTTAGATTAGCAGCGTTCTACACTAATCACAGCGTCTTTGTCTTTACCCCCATATTACCGCAACGGGATTGGCTCTACCGCGATATAAATCCCACACATTCGGCAAATAAGCTTTAAAAATCAGATCCAATACTTTGATAATTTACGATTTTACGGCCAATTTACTGAGTTACAGTGGCGCGCGCATTTTTCACCAGAGGTATACGACAAAACATTAGATGCAGTCATGAAGCTTGAGCCCTGAAGAAGTTAGCCATGTTCATAAACTTAGAAACCCTAGGTTTCTACTCAACGTATCGGAGAGTAAATACCATCATGCTAAGCATGTGTGAGTCGTATCAGCAAACGCTAGATCCAAATAATTGAAGTGATAAGCTCTCAATAGTTGAAGTAAAATGTCAGCCTGTGTAATTTTCAAATACACTTTTATCCACTTTCAACATCCCACCAACAAAAATGCTCAATAACTTTATTTAACGATAACCCTCTGCCTTTCACAAAAACGCATAAATATTCTCATTTAATTCAAATTGGCTGTTGCAAAGGCTCATAAAAGCGGTTAGTTTAAATCCACTAATACGGATAGACGTCCGTAACAACGCATTCAAGGCTTAACTGTATTTCGACTGCACTTTATTTCGAACAGTTGGGCCAATAACGTTAAATACCGAGAGAGTAAAATGAGCCCACTACTGAACGCTATCCACCACCATCACCACCATATGCGGTAGCCTTCGGACGCTCACTGCCGGAGGACTATATCCTTCTGGCGGACTGATTCAAGATGATCATAAACCCCTGGAAGGAATTCCGGGGGTTTTTGCATTTAGGCGTTAATTTGGGTTTTAATTTACATAAGCAACTTTAGATATTTAATAAATTATCAATACGTTAGCTAGAGCACTTAGCTAGATTCCTTAGCTAGGACCCGTTGAATGGCAAGGCGTATTAAACCGATTGAACAACACTTTTTGAATCTTTTAATTTTGATACTTTTGAGCGAGATAACACTATGACCGAATCGAACCGTTTACGCATCGCCATCCAAAAATCTGGCCGTCTTTCTACTGACTCTCAGCAACTGCTAAAAAGCTGTGGTGTTAAATTTTCCATTAATGAACAACGCCTTATCGCTCATGCCGACAATATGCCTATCGATTTACTGCGCGTTCGTGATGACGATATCCCAGGATTGGTGATGGACGGCGTGGTTGATATGGGGATCATCGGTGAAAACGTACTCGAAGAAGAACAAATCGAGCGTCAAACCCTGAACAAACCCGCAGATTGTCTCAAACTGCGTCAGTTAGATTTCGGATCATGTCGCCTCTCGTTAGCCGTACCGACAGAATTCAGTTACGCCGATGCCTCCTCGTTAGAAGGATTACGCATTGCCACTTCTTACCCGAACCTGCTGCGCCGTTTTATGCAACAAAAAAGCATAACTTATCGCGACTGTATGTTAAAAGGTTCGGTTGAAGTCGCCCCACGCGCTGGCCTTGCCGATGGGATTTGTGATCTCGTGTCGACAGGCGCTACCTTAGAGGCCAACGGCTTATACGAAACCGAAGTGATTTACCGCTCAATGGCCTGCATCATTCAATCGACCCAAACCCAATCGCCGACTAAACAAGCACTCATCGACAAAATTCTGTCCCGCGTCAACGGCGTTATCCGCGCCCGTGAGAGCAAGTACATACTGCTACACGCGCCAACCGAAACCTTAGATCAGATCGTCGCCCTGCTGCCCGGCGCTGAAAACCCAACCGTATTACCATTAAATGATGATACTAACCGCGTTGCTATCCACGCCGTCAGTACCGAAGATTTGTTCTGGGATACCATGGAACAGTTGACCGCACTCGGTGCCAGCTCGATTCTGGTGATGCCAATCGAAAAAATGATGGGGTGATCTATGGAAATCCTAACTTGGTCCACCTTATCAACCGCCGAGCAAAAAACGGCGCTGAAACGCTCGCCTTTAATTGGTGACAGCGGCTTAGAGCAAAGCGTTCGCGCCATTATCGATGCGGTGGCGACGCGGGGTGATGCCGCCATTGCCGAATTTAATCAAAAGTTTGATGGCTTCAATAGCGCGACCAAAGATTTAAATGGACAAGGAAGTGGTGAGCTGCGCATGGGTGAAGCCGAGATTACTGCAGCAAGCGCACGAGTATCACCAGAGCTGAAAGCGGCGATAGCCAAAGCCATGGCGAATATAGATGTGTTTCACAGCGCCCAGCAATTTAGCCCGATTGATATGGAGACCGAGGCGGGAGTACGCTGCGAGCTACGTAGCGAACCGATTGAAAAAGTGGGTTTATATATCCCCGGTGGCAGCGCACCATTAATTTCTACCGTGATGATGCTTGCCCTCCCCGCCAAGATCGCCGGCTGCGAACAAAGAGTATTGGTCAGCCCACCGCCGATCAACGATGCCATTATCTATGCAGCCAATGCCTGCGGGATCACTGAAATCTATCAAGTGGGCGGCGCACAAGCCATTGCGGCACTGGCCTTTGGCACAGAAACGATTCCGGCGGTCGATAAGATTTTTGGCCCAGGTAATCGCTATGTTACTGAAGCTAAACGTTTAGTGTCACAAGATGGTCGCTGCACTGTGTGTATCGATATGCCGGCTGGTCCTTCTGAGGTGTTGGTGATTGCCGATAGCGACGCGAATTGCGAATTTATCGCCGCCGATTTGCTTTCACAAGCTGAGCACGGCCCTGATTCACAAGTGATTTTAGTGACGGATTCGCAAGCTATCGCGGACGGCGTGAATGACGCACTGACAAGACAACTCGCCGTCCTGCCGCGTTGTGATATCGCGGCAACGGCGCTATTGAGCAGTCGTACTTTGGTTGTGGACGATATGCTGCAAGCCGCGCAGGTTTCTAATCAATATGGGCCTGAGCACTTAATCATTCAAACGCGCTTTCCCCGTGAGTTGCTGAAAAACATTCGCGCCGCTGGCTCGGTATTTTTAGGCGCCTATACGCCTGAATCAGTTGGTGATTATGCCAGTGGCACCAACCACGTGCTGCCGACTTACGGTTACAGCCGCGCCGTGTCGAGCCTGTCATTAGCCGATTTTAGCCGCCGCTTTACCGTGCAGGAACTCAGTGCTAAGGGCTTAATCGGATTGGGGCAAGCGGTCATGACGTTAGCCAGTAACGAATTGCTCGATGCGCACAAAAATGCCGTCGCAGTACGTTTAGCTAGCCTAGAGAAATGATCCGCTTAAACCTTAAGTGAACAACTCTTAAGTGATTAGTCCTTAAGTCTATAAAAATAGAGCTGAGTGAAGAAAATGAGCCAAATGATCAGCATGGAAAAGACAGCAGAACCCACAGTATTAACGGCATCAAAGTTAGCACCATCAACGTTAGCGCAATCGGCGTCGCTAAATTTAGCCGAGCGCCTAGCGCGCCCTGAGTTACTGGATTTAACGCCCTACCAAAGTGCCCGCAGACTGGGCGGTCGTGGTGATATTTGGATCAATGCCAACGAATCCCCCTTCAATAATGTCGATACGGCAGCACTCGATTTATCGAAATTGAATCGTTACCCAGAATGCCAACCGCCGCAGCTTATCAATGCCTACAGCGAATACAGCGGCGTGAGCACCAGCAAGATAGTCGCCAGCCGCGGCGCCGATGAAGCGATTGAACTGTTAATTCGCGCCTTTTGTATACCAGGCGTCGACAGCATTGCCTGCTTTGGCCCGACGTACGGCATGTATGCCATCAGCGCGAACACCTTTAATGTAGGCGTTAAAGCGTTAAATCTCAGCGCGGAATATGGCTTGCCGACAAGCTATGCCGAGGACGTTCGCGGCGCAAAACTGGTGTTTATCTGCAATCCCAATAATCCGACCGGGACTGTGATCGACAAAGCCATTATCGAGCAAGCAATCAAAGCCCTGCCCGACGCGCTTGTAGTGATCGATGAGGCCTATATTGAGTTTTGCCCTGAATACAGTGTGGCGGATTTGCTGGAAAGCTATCCGAATCTGGTGGTACTGCGCACCCTGTCAAAAGCCTTTGCTCTCGCCGGAGCACGCTGTGGTTTTATGCTGGCAAATGAGGCCGTAGTCGACATCATTATACGCGTAATTGCGCCCTATCCTGTGCCGCTACCCGTGAGTGAAATCGCCACCCAAGCGCTATCAAGCGCTGGCGTTGCGCGGATGAAAGTGCAAGTTGCACAATTAAATGAGCAAGGCGCCAGGCTCACCGCGGCGATCAGCGCTTATTGTTCAAAATCGAATAGTTCAGATTCGCGCGCCCGCGTGCTTAAGCCTAACGGCAATTATGTGCTGGCTGAATTTGATGATGTCGCCAAGGTCGCGGCGTTACTGCAAGGCAGCGGCGTTGTCGCCCGCGCCTACAAAGACCCAAGGCTTGCCAAGGCTATCCGCTTTAGCTTTAGTTCAAAGGCGGATACCGATGTGTTAGTGAATTTATTTGAATCGCAACACACTGAGCAGTCACCAGAAACGAATAATAAGTAACTGAACATAAAAACTAATAAAACCAATAAAAAGCGAATGCAACGCTGAAAGTTAAATCAGCTTAAGCATTAGCTAAACGAATTGAATTTAAAGGTAGAGCCATGAACCCACAATTTGTCCCGAACGTTGCACAAAAAATTCTGTTTATCGACCGCGATGGCACCTTGATTGAAGAGCCCATCACCGACAAACAGGTCGATAGTCTAGCGAAATTAGTGTTCGAGCCACAGGTGATCCCAGCTTTGCTACGTCTGCAAAAGGCAGGATTTCGTTTAGTCATGGTCAGCAATCAAGACGGCCTTGGCACACCGTCTTTCCCGCAGGAAGATTTCGATGCGCCCCACAATATGATGATGCAAATCCTCAAAAGCCAAGGGGTGAACTTCGAAGATGTGGTGATTTGCCCACACTTTAACGATGAAAATTGCAGCTGCCGTAAACCTAAGCTTGGGCTAGTAAAAGACTACCTCACCCAAGGCTGCATCAATTTCACCCAATCAGCTGTAATTGGTGATCGCGAAACCGATGTGGAACTCGGCAATGCCATGGGCATTAAAAGCCTGAAATATCAACGCGAAACTTTGGGCTGGAATGCCATCGCTGATGCGCTGCTCAATAAAGGCCGCACAGCCACGGTCGTACGTACCACCAAAGAAACCGACATTCGTGTGACTGTTGATCTCGACAGCCCCGTTAAAGGCAACATCGACACAGGCATTGGCTTTTTCGACCACATGCTCGATCAAATTGCTACCCACGGTAATTTTAGAATGGATGTGAAAGTCGATGGCGATCTGGAAATCGACGATCACCACAGCATCGAAGACACGGCACTAGCCATAGGTGATGCCCTGCGCCAAGCGCTCGGTGACAAACGCGGCATTGCCCGTTTCGGCTTTAGCCTGCCGATGGACGAAGCTAAGGGTGAGTGTCTGCTGGATATCTCTGGCCGCCCTTTTATCAAGTTCTCGGCCGATTTTGAGCGCGAGCATGTGGGCGAAATGGCCACTGAAATGGTGCCGCACTTCTTCCGCTCCTTTGCCGATGGCCTGCGCTGTACGCTGCATGTGTCGACGCAGGGCGATAACGATCACCACAAGGTTGAAGCCCTGTTTAAAGTGCTCGGCCGCGCGCTACGCCAAGCAGTTAAAGTTGAAGGCGATATTCTGCCATCGAGCAAAGGCGTGCTTTAAGGCATCAGCATAAATCGTTTAAGAGGTTAGGATGCAACAAGACACTCTATTAACAGCTGGCCAGCAATTAACAGCAAATGAATCATCAGATGCTGAAACCGTCATCATAGATACGGGCTGTGCCAATTTAAACTCAGTACGTTTCGCCTTCGAGCGTTTAGGCGCTAAGGTGTTGGTCACAGACGATAAAGCCAAAATCAAAGCGGCAAAACGTGTGGTGCTGCCAGGTGTGGGCACAGCGGGTGCCGCCATGGCATCCTTGCATGAAAAAGGCTTGGTCGAACTCATTCAAGGCCTGACTCAACCTTTGCTGGGCGTGTGCCTTGGAATGCAAATGTTGGCAGCGATTTCTAAGGAGCGCGGCGGAAAAGGTCAAGATTGCGAGTGCTTAGGCATAATCCCCACCGACATTTGCGAGCTGGATACTGAACTACTCAAAGCTGAAGGCTTGCCTTTACCGCACATGGGCTGGAACCAACTTAAGCTAACAACAAACTCACAAGGCGCCAACAGCCCTAGCGTTCACCCACTGTTTGCGGGCATTGAAGATGGCAGTTATGTTTATTTCGTCCACAGTTACCGCGCGCCGTTGAGTGAATTTACCTTAGCCCAATGTTCCTATGGTGAAGGCTTTAGCGCCGCCATCGGCAAAGGCAACTTTATGGGCGTGCAGTTCCACCCCGAAAAAAGTGCCGCCGTGGGCGCGCAAATTCTGTGTAACTTTTTACTGATGGACGAGTTGCAAATGAACGAAGCGCTGATGAACGAAGCGCAGCAAGGCAGCTCTGCTAATGGCCAAGCGGGTTTAAAGAAGGCTGACCAATGAATAAATTACTCATTAAAAAACTAGTTATTAATAAATTACTTATAAATAAATCAATTAAGGATCTGAGCTTATGATTATTCCTGCGATTGATTTAATTGATGGCAATGTCGTCCGCCTTTATCAAGGCGATTACGGCCAGCAGACCACCTTTGATTTAAGTCCTTTGGCGCAGCTGCAATCCTACGAGGCTCAAGGCGCTAACTGGTTGCATATCGTTGATTTAACAGGCGCGAAAGATCCCGCTAAACGCCAAACTCGCCTTATCAGTGAACTCGTGGCGGGACTAAACGCTAACATTCAAGTGGGCGGCGGCATTCGTACAGAAGAGCAAGTCACTGAATTATTAGCTATCGGCGTAAAACGTGTGGTGATTGGCTCGCTGGCGGTGAAAGAACCTGAGTTAGTTAAACAATGGTTTATCAAGTACGGCAGCGAGGCAATTTGCCTCGCTCTTGATGTGAATATCAACCAGAGCGGTGAGAAAATGGTCGCCGTATCCGGTTGGCAAAGTGGCGGCGGTAAGAGTTTAGAATCCCTTGTAGAAACCTTTAGCGCTGTCGGCTTAAAGCACGCGCTAGTGACTGACATTAGCCGTGACGGCACCTTAACGGGCGCAAATACCGCGCTTTATCAAGAAATTGCTGCAAGTTATCCCGATATCGATTGGCAAGCCTCCGGCGGTATTGCGACCCTTGATGATGTTGCCGCCGTGCGTGATAGCGGTGCTGCGGGCATCATTATAGGCAAAGCCTTGCTTATCAATCAGTTTAACGTGGTGGAGGCAATCCAATGCTGGCCAAACGACTAGTCCCCTGTTTAGATGTGAAAGACGGTAAAGTAGTGAAAGGCGTACAGTTTCGTAACCACGAAATTGTCGGTGATATCGTGCCCTTAGCCGCGCGTTATGCCGAAGAAGGCGCCGATGAGCTGGTGTTTTATGACATTACCGCCAGCGCCCACGAACGTGTGGTCGATAAATCTTGGGTGAGCCGCGTGGCGGAGCAGATTGATATTCCCTTCTGCGTGGCAGGTGGCATTAAAACCATTAGCCAAGCCCGTGAATTATTAGCCTTTGGGGCGGATAAGATTTCGATTAACTCGCCCGCCTTAACCGATCCGAGTTTGATCTCACGCCTGCAGGACGAGTTCGGCCGCCAGTGTATCGTGATTGGCATCGACTCCTTTTTCGATGACACCAGCAACAGCTATAAGGTAAAGCAATTTACTGGCGATGAAGCGGCGACTAAGGATACGGCGTGGTTCACCCAAGACTGGGTTGAAGAAGTGCAAAAAAGAGGTTGTGGTGAAATAGTGCTCAATGTGATGAACCAAGACGGCGTGCGCGGCGGCTATGATATCAAGCAGTTAAGTCTTGTTCGCGCCATCTGCGACGTGCCTTTAATTGCCTCGGGCGGCGCTGGGACTATGGCACATTTCCGCGATGTATTTATTGAAGCCAAGGTCGATGCGGCGCTGGCAGCGAGCGTATTCCACAAGGCGATTATCAACATTGGTGAGTTAAAAGCCTATTTAGCGGCCGAAGGCATTGCGATTAGGCGCTAGCTATTGCAATTAGACGCTCGCGGTCAATCGTTTATAGCGAGCTAATGCGCCTGCCGCTACAGTAAGAGCATGAGCAAGCAACCCGAATATGCCGCTAAAAAGCATCAATAAATTAAGAGTGAATACTATGTCAACGCAAACAAACACTAAGTCAGATTTTAGCGAGCTGGATTGGGACAAACAGGATGGACTTATTCCTGCCGTGATCCAAAATCACTTATCGGGCAAGGTATTAATGCTCGGTTATATGGATAAGGCCGCGCTGGAAAAAACCTTAAGCACAGGTGATGTGACCTTTTTCAGCCGCTCAAAACAGCGCTTGTGGACTAAGGGTGAAACCTCGGGCAATACCTTAAAGTTGGTGGCCATCGATAAAGACTGCGATAACGACAGCCTGTTAGTGCAAGTGATCCCCAACGGCCCAACCTGCCACAAAGGCACCGAAAGTTGCTGGTTAGATGACAATGCGCATCCATTTTTGAACAACCTCGCCAGCTTAATCACCTCGCGCAAAGGGCAAAGTGCCGATTCCAGCTATACAGCGTCTTTGTTTGCGCGCGGCACGAAACGTATCGCCCAAAAGGTCGGGGAAGAAGGTCTTGAAACCGCCCTTGCCGCTGCGACCCACGATAAAGAAGAGCTGGTTAACGAAGCCTCAGATCTTATCTATCACTTGCTGGTATTGCTTGAAGATCAAAACTTAAGCCTCAGTGACATCACAGCAAACTTGCTGGCAAGACATGAAAAGGCGCTGCAGAACAAAGCATAATCTGCTTACTGATTCTGATTTCACACTAGTCACTGACATCTAGAAATGCCGCACACTTGAGCCAAGTCTGCGGCATTTTTTATTGCGCGATTCCCTCAAGTGCCATTGCCGCAATGTGAACAATGAATATCTTGCGCCTTAATCCTGTGACAAAAAATAATCAAAATACTGTTGTAATGGTTGACAAGTACATTTCAGTTCCCTATGGTTACCTCCGTTGCCGTTAGGTTATTAAGGCAAAGCATCAAAACACTTATCCGTTTTTACTCAACACACGCTAAGGCAAGTTTTATGTGTTTCACACCCTTTTATTATCCCTATCTGTAGCCGCAATGGATATACCCAAGCTACCTGAAGATACGAGTTTCAGAGCGCCTAGGGGGCTTCAATTCAAGGCGCATCAATGACAGAATGTCGACCACCTTTTGAATTGATGCAACACGGGAGTGGAGTACCCTAGACGCTCCGTCCCGGCGGGTTTTAACGCACTTTATGCGGTGTTGGTTATTTTTAACTTAGCCCGCTAGGTCTGCAAATAACCGCCTTGCCTAAAGTGCGTTAAACTCCCGCTGAATCCTGCATCTTCAGGTTGTTTGGGTATAAAATAGGCACCTTGCCTGACCTTCCATTGTGGCCATATCCTTTCGGATCCGCTGAGCGCCACTGTCTCATTTGCTTAAATTATTTTGTGCTTGAATCATTTCATTATTGAATCGCATCAAAATACTTTAAGGCAGTTGCTTTAGGATCAAGTCTTTATCTCTTTTTCTTGCAACACGCTTTTGAGATCATGTTATGACACAGAATAAAATTTTCGGCAGTTTACTGCTTATCGCAGGCACCACAATCGGCGCGGGTATGCTGGCTTTACCTATCGCTTCGGCGGGACTCGGTTTTGGCACGTCATCCGCCATTATGCTCATCCTATGGGCGCTGATGGCCTACACGGCACTGCTTATGGTGGAAATCCATCAATTCGCCCCCAGCGATGCCAGCCTTAATCACTTAGCGCAGCGCTTATTAGGTCGTAAGGGCCAGTTGATCGCCAATAGCGCCCTGATGTTTTTACTGTACGCCCTCTGCGCCGCCTACATTGCTGGCGGCGGCGAGCAAGTGAACCAAAAACTGAGCACTTGGCTAGGACTAAATTTGCCACCGCAGGCGGGTGCCATCCTATTCACCCTGCTGGTTGGCGCCATTGTGGGCATGGGAACCCACTGTGTGGATCTCATCAATCGCGGTTTATTTGCCCTTAAGCTATTAGCATTATTGCTTATGTTGGCCTTGTTACTGCCGCAGGTTGAAAGCCCACATTTACTCGAGCTTCCACTTAACCAAGGGCTGATTATCACGGCTATCCCGGTAATATTTACCTCCTTTGGTTTCCACGGTTCGATTCCCTCAGTGGTGCGCTACTTGGGCGTTGAGGTCAAAGCCCTGCGCAGGATCATGTTGTTTGGCTCGGCTTTGCCATTAGTGATTTACCTTTTGTGGCAACTGGGCAGTCAAGGCGTATTGAGCCAAAGTCAATTGCTCGAAAACCAGAGTTTATCGAGTTTTATCAATCAACTGGCGAGCGTACTACACAGCGAATACTTAAGTAGTGCTATTAGTCTATTTGCCGATCTCGCCCTTGCGACCTCGTTTTTAGGGGTGAGTTTAGGTTTGTTCGATTTTATGGCCTCAAGCTTAAGGCAAGAAGATAATGCAACAGGTCGAAGCTTAACCGCGGCTATCACCTTTTTACCGCCCTTAGGTTTTGCCCTCTTCTACCCTCAAGGTTTTATCACAGCGCTGGGTTACGCGGCGATTGCGCTGGTGATCCTCGCCATCTTTTTACCTGTGGCCATGGTGTGGACACAACGCCAGATGCGAGACGCTGCCAATATGCCGACAGGTTACCGAGTTGCGGGCGGCAAGTTAGCCTTAATGCTCGCCACACTTTGCGGAATTGTGGTGATCGCCGCCCAGATATTTAGCTAGCCGCAATTCACTCACCAAGAGTGAGTGAACTAAAAGTTAGCTAGCCCGAATAAAAGATGAAGTACAAGAGCCTGTAAAACCTCAACTATTGACAGCAGGCGCTTGTCTATTCAATGATCCTTTCACATTAGTCAGCTAAGCCCTTGAGTGTTAAACTGCCTCAAGTGCTCGTGCGCGATATAAGAGCTCCGATGCGATAACTCCGGAGCAACAGCCCCGAATCAAACGCTCCGAAGTAACCGAACAAAGTAAAAGTGCCAATGAAATATACACATTCGTGTATTTTTGCACTGCTAAGGCACGAGTTTGATCAGGGCTCAGTCAATAAGGATAAATATCAAACCCAATGCCAATCCACAACAAGCCAAGCCGTGGCAATGCCTCTGATAGCAAGGCACCTCAACACGAGGCAACGCAGATATCCGCTGGCCCTCGCAGTGGTGCTTTAGGTTCTGGAACGGATACTCATGTTGCTGCACAAAATCGCCGTAAATTCCCCCTAAAAAAAACCTTATTGGCGACCAGCTTAACGGGCATCTTGGCGGGCGTGGCGTTAACTGTTTGGATTGTGAATACTCAGGCTGAAAAACTGATTATGCAGGCGGCAAATTTTGCCCTCACAGGTATGGACAGCGAACTGATTAACATTGAATTAGGGCAAAGTCAGTTAGAACATTGGCGAATTACCTCTGCCAATCTGAGGGTACATGATAGCCATATCAGACTTAATGATTTGAATATTCAGCTAAAACTTGACTGGCCACAGAGTTTTGCCGAACTTAAACAGTTCAGCCAAGCCTCTTACCTCACTCAAAAAATCACCCAAATATCCACAGGTGATATTGAGGTCGAGTTAGGGCAATCACTATTTTTACCCAATCGAAATGCCATTGATGAACAAGGCCCCGCATTGGCCTTAGATATCAAATCATTACCACTCATCGATATCGGAAAAACCAGTCTTATTCTCAACTCCCACCATCTCAACACCCATAATGATTTACCCGCCTATCGTTTGGTAATGGGTAAGTTGAGCCTTAACGGCGCAGGGGAAATCAACAGCGAGTTTAGCCACGAAGGTGAAAGCATCGCCAAGCTCAAAGCCACACTCGCAGCCCAACAGTGGCAACTGGCAAGTCAAATTGCACTCGCGCCGCTGCTTGCGAGCTTGCATCAAATAAGCCTGAGGCAAGCGCAGGACAGTGTACTGAGTCCGTTAACTGAGCTTGATAAAGAGTGGCAAGCGTTAGCGATTGATCTACAAGGTCAATTGGTGTCCAACAGCAGTATCACTTTAACCTCAGGCGAACTTATCAGTGAGCATCAATTAATCGATCCAAAGCTGACCTTTAATCAACTAGCTGCACTAGAGCTTGCGCCTAAACCCGAGCTTGCACCTAAGTCTGAGTTAGCATTTAAAATTGCCGGACATTTAGCTGAACTTGACCTAAAACTAGAGCCCTTTAGCTTAGCGCTGAGTCCAAATACAGAGCAGCAACAGCGATTGATGCAGCTACTCGATAAGTCGCTGGCTAAGCCTTTAACTCAACCTTCGTCTCAATCTTTAACCCATCCGGCAGCCAAGACTGCTTCAGAGCAAGTGCCTGATCCGCTAGCGAGTCAAATCGCTAAGCTACTATCGGGGCTCAAAAGTACAGATACACCTGTGGGGATCGCACTGACATTGCCTGAAGCCCTGCACTATCCGCTGACTCAAATTCCGCAAGATGTGCACTTAGCTAATCCCCTTGCGATTAAACTTCCTCGAGTGAAGCTTAAGACCTTAGGCAGTAAGCTAGATACCCAAGTCGATTTGGCCAATGTTGAAATAACAAAATCAACCAAAGCACTGGCCTTCAAAACAGATTGGCGCCTTAATACGAGGCAAACAGGCTCAATGCAATTATCTGAATTGTGGGCAAATCCGCCGCATGACTTTAGCTGGAATAATAGTCAGTTAACGACAGCAGGCACATTTAACTTAGTTCAGACGCCAAGTTCAACCGATTGGCAATTCATCACTGCCACTACCGAGTCGACTGAACTGACTCAATCAACAAAACAAAATACTGGCAACACGCTACAGTTCGCCGTGGGTGAGCTTAAGCGTATTAGCATGCAAAATAAAAATGCGGCTAAACATGCAGAGTTTAGCCTTGGTAGTATCGCGATAAATGCCCTCGCGCCGCTGAACATAAGCTCGCAGCAAAGCACTCATACTCAGAGTTCTGGTATTCAAAACGCTAGCATTCAGAAAGTCAGTCCAGCGCAAAGCTCAGTGCCCACATCTGATACCGCAAACAGGTTAACCCTTGCCATACCACCTTTAACCTTAGCACTGGAGCAACTGTATTTTTCGCAGACCAAACAGACTTTAGTGACAGATGATGTAGTCACTGAGGCTAATGCTGATAAAAATGCTAGCACTAGCATCATAACGAAAACCGATATGAATGCGGGCAGTTTCTCGATTGCATTACAAAAAAACATGTCATTTGAGCTTAAACCCGATATCGAAGCGCTGTTCGATTCACTACTCGCTACCACTTGGCGTAATCAACTCGCATGGCAAGCCAGTCAGCTAAATATCGAAAAACAGCTCAGCAGCAAAGGCCGCAGCCGCAAAGAAACCGTACTCAAGCTGGACAAGTTAACGCTGGTACAAAGCTTAGATTGGAAAAATAATACGCTCTTTGGTGATGAGCACTGGCAAGTGGGCACGGTTGAGCTGCAAAGCCAACACAAGCTGAACCTTGCCACCGCGAGCAAACCTCTAGTGCTGACGGGGCAATGGGTTGTCGACACTAGCATGACCGAGGCGCTAGCCTTGCTCAATCAAACCCAACCCTTACCATCTGAGCTTAATGTCACAGGTAATAACCAATTACAGGCGCAGTTTAACCTAACGCAAAGACGCGATCAGACCCAATTTGCCATGCAAATAACTCAATCGATGACAGAACTTGAAGGCTTTTATAAAGACATCATTTTTGAAGGGGGAAAACTGCAAGCGCAATGTGAGTTCACTTGGGGGCAATCTTATAAAAAAGAGTCTCATAACAAGCCGCAGGACAAAGGCTATTTTAGCAGCCTCAGTAAGCTCAATTGCCCGCAGACGCTGATGACCTTTAACTTATTTGATCCTGGCTTTCCACTGACCGATATCGAAGTGGAAGCCGATATCGCCCTTGGCAAAGATGCCGAGAAATTGCCCGACAATTGGATACAACAACTCACAGGCTTAAGTGACACCGATGTTTCCATGACCGCCAAAGGCAAAGTGCTCAGCGGACAGTTTCTGCTGCCAGAATTTAGTCTTAAATTGCAGGATAAATCCCATGCCTATCTGCTGCTGCAGGCCATGAGTCTGGAAGAGGTCCTGCGCATTCAACCACAAATTGGCATCTATGCCGACGGCATATTCGATGGCGTATTGCCCGTCGATTTAATCAACGGCAAAGTGTCGATCACTGGCGGGCAATTAGCCGCGCGCGCACCCGGCGGCCTCATCGCTATCTCAGGCAACCCCGCCGTTGAGCAGATGCGCCAATCCCAACCGTATCTAGACTTTGTCTTTTCCACGTTAGAACACTTACAATATAGCCAATTATCAAGCAGCTTTGATATGGACCAAGCCGGTGATGCTAAACTGCTCGTCGAAGTAAAAGGCCGCGGTGAAGGGATTGAACGCCCTATCCACTTGAATTACTCCCACGAAGAGAACATGCTGCAATTATTTAGAAGTCTGCAAATTGGTAATGACTTGCAGGACAGAATCGAAAAATCAGTGAAGTAACAAGGAAACCTCAGTGAAGATAATTCAATTACAACAAATTAGCATAGGTACCCGAAGCGCGCTTATCGCATTGGTAGCCCTAGCCTCATTGCAGGGCTGTACGCCCACAGTCAAAATAGAACCGCCGGATAAACCTATCGTTATCAATCTCAATGTGAAAATTGAACATGAGATACGGATCAAAGTAGATAAGGAATTAGACCAACTCCTGTCAGACGATAAGCTGTTCTAATTAAATAAGAATTGAGGAATCACCATGAAATCAATCCGACTAAAAACAAAGTTATTATTGCTATTAACCCTCAGCTTTTTAAGCCTAAGTGCCTTTGCCATGTCACTTCAAGAAGCTAAGTCACAGGGCTATTTAGGCGAACAAGCCAACGGCTACTTAGGATTAGTGCAAGCCAATCCCGAAGCCAAAGCCGTAATGGACGACGTGAATAACAAACGCCGCGCCCACTACGAAACCATCGCCAAGAAGAACAAACTCTCCCCAGCCGACGTTGCTAAACTCGCTGGCGAAAAAGCCATAGCCGCCACAGATAAAGGCAACTATGTGCAAGATGCCAAAGGTAAATGGACTAAAAAGTAGTCCGCTTTCTAAAGCTCTAGCGCGTAAAAGCAAAACGAATAAACATAAACAAAACGCCTGCAATTGCAGGCGTTTTCATTGGTGGTCGATAAAGGGAATGATTTGCTGGCCAATACCTTTGAACGAGGATCTAGATTTTAGATTGTTTGATGGAGTTTGGTTAAGCACTGTCATTCCAGTGACTCGCCGTCCTGTTACCCCAAATCAACAAAGGGAATCAGTAAGATACTGATTCCCTTTGCTTTAATTTGGCGAGAGAGAGAGTCGAACCCTCGATTCACAATTCATTCTAACAAATCCTATAAAATCATAGTGTTACGCACCTTAATTTTTCAGATTGTACCAGCTTTTTGTACCACTTGAAACACCGAAGGAGTACGACGGGTAAGTCGACTCCTGATAAAACATCTAAATTATAGTATGAAGTTACACAGAATCATGAATGTGTCCAGAGAACAAAAACTCGCTATTACCAATAACTTTGATAAACTTCTTATCCGATTTTTCGTCGAAAACCCAAACGGAAAACTGTTTATCAACTTTCTGGCATATATTCTCAAGGTAAACTCTTAAATCATCAGGAAGTTGATTAACAACAAACCACCTTTCTAATAAATCAAAAGAGTCAATCCCATGGTTAAAGCTATAGTCTAGAAGTTGACCATATGCATATCTTGCTTTGGAGCGAGAACCTGCGGTGTCGTTAAGATATAAATATTTAAGCTCTAAAATTACACTTGTATGACCAGATTCTTTAATCAAAATGTCTGGCCTTATAAGTTGCTCTTCAAGAGATGTCTCGGAAACTATTTGGCAGTTAGAAAGATTCTGTTGTAAAAATTTAACTAATGGCTTTTGTAGCTGAGACTTTTCATTGAGCCATTTTATATGGTCTTGACTTCCTGTCGCACACACCGCATCAGGAGACTGCTCTTCACCATTATGTGCTTTAGAGCTTGATAGAGCAGCACCTGTTAACGCGATATCGTTAGCACCAGTACCAGTCACTATCTTAATAAACTTAGCCTCGTCTCTTTGACCAATGAGGAATTGCTTCCATATATTTATTTCTGAGTCTGTTATGCTCGCAAGGCTTACAAGTTTATCAACTGAAAAAATAACATCTTTTTCCGTGAGTGCCCTCATAGTTTTAGCTTTACGCTTATCAGTCCCATATTTTACAGTCGCATCTTCACCTTTTTGACGAGGATTAATCGAGAGCATAGCTCTGTTCTTTCCAACATCTGTCTTAGATTTCCGTCCAAGTCGAATCCTCAGATTTTCTTTGCTCCATAGTTTCTCCAAATTTGTAACAATGACATCAACATCAGGAAAAACAGAACGTAAGGTAACAACTAACTTTTCAAAAACGATAGCTTCCTCTTTTGTTAATAGCTCCTCAGCAACCCACCAATCCAAGTTATTTCCCTGCTTATATTTGAACATAGCGTATCACATCCTTAAAATTTAACGGTCTCTAGTAGCAATAGAGACATTAAAAATAACCATAAAATCAGCTAAATTGTACGTTCATCCTTTGTGATAAACACAATTCTCATACATCCGCCCCCACTGCAAACAACCAATTGAATTTAAAAATAATTCATACTCTTAACTTCGCAAGTTAAGATATTATAGTGAATACGGCACATGTTGAGTTAACCTCTCGAATTTACTGATTCTTAACTATGCCTGATGATATTCATAAAACACAGTATGTAGCCCAAAAATCCGTTATCTCTTATGCATACTTTTATGTTGCTCAATAATGAAATCTATAAGGTTGTCGAAATCAGTCTTAGGTGAAAAAGAATAATTTTCATCACAATATATCCTCAACCGCTTAGCATTATCTAACGCCTTGTTTATTGATTGTGGAGTATTACGAAAAGCAGAGAGTGCATTTTTCTCATAATCAGGCAATAACTTCTTTAAATCATCAACCACCAAATTTGCAGCAGACTTCCGGCCGGACTTCTCGTACAACTTAGTAGTGAATCTAAAATGAAGAATTAGCCAAATTTCAAAACAAGGATCGCTAGGTATTGCGATGAAAACCTTCTTTTTTAATTTATTGTTAACCATGTCAATTTTTTTTATCGCGTTAAAAAAACTTGCATGGTCATCTCGATCGAAAACACAAAATACTTGGTCAAAATCGGGTTTGCATGACTCTTCTTCCTCATCAAAACGCTTTTGGGCATGCTCTACTATGTTCAGTGGAGATTGTCCTAATCCAACTATAGAGACGTTGGCGGTTGACAACCTATAGTGGTTAACTACATCTTTTATATAGCGATAACCAGAAACCGTATCTTCACAAACAATCAAAAACTTCTTGTATGAATCTTTTTGTGTAGAAGCTCTTTTCGTTTGAGCTTTAGACTTTGCCTTAAGCTTATGGAAAATGTCATCTGAACCCATAACTAAATGCCCAAAGAAATGAAAGGTAATGCCCCATACGAACCTGATAAATAGCGTTCCTCGAGATTTTCATAACCTTTCCTTGGTTTATTAAAATTACTTAATGAGTAAAACTCACTCTGATTTCCATCTTTTTGCATGAACCAAATTTGATCTCTTCTAAATACATCCTGATTTAGAATTGACGTTTCGTGAGTAGTGAAAACTAACTGAGCATTGTTTGGATTGTTTTTTGGGTTCTGAAAAAGCTTAACCATGTGTTTAACTAGCAACGGATGTAAATTTGAGTTCAACTCATCAACAAATAAAACATTTCCGCACGCTAAAGCATCAAGCCAAGGCCCTGCAAATGAGAAAAAACGTTGAGTTCCGTCTGATTCCTCATTGAGATCAAATTCAACGGTTTTGCCATCATCATCTAAGCGTAAAAACTTAGTCGAGAATAAGGTTTCACCTTTCATCTTCTCGATAATTGTCTTTTTTAACTCTTTAGGCATATCGCTTGGGAGATTGTTCTCATCAAACTCCTCTTTTTCAATGAGAATGTCTTCAATTGAAATATCAACATCTCTCAACAACTTAAGGATATGATTTTTTTCATCAAGTTTGTCACACTGATAAGCTGAAAAACCGACTCCCCATCCATGAATTCCTGCAATTGCCAATTCTGAATTAAACCACTCAAAAATAGGTTTCAGTTGTTCACTATTAAGTTGGACTGCTGTAGATAAAAATAATGAGTTCTTCTTGGTTGAGTTTACCCACGTTTGCTTTTCACCTGTAAGATTACGCCCTAGGTCCCACTGATATTGTTCGCCATCCCAAGCTCTTAGAAACCATTTTTGAGGTTTTTTCTTCGGGAAGGCAAATAGCCATTCTGTAACAATTCTGTTTTCAACATAACTAAAACCATATAAATATCTGATATTGTTACATATTAACTCAAGCTCGAACTCGGTTTCAGCATTTTTAGTTTCTGCGGAAAGTCGATACGGGTTGTATGGAAGATGTTCATCTACTTGCCATTGAGCAGATTTAGTGATGATAGTCATCATTGTGGACAAGCCAGAAATCATATTAGATTTTCCGCTAGCATTTGCACCGTAGATTGCAGCAGTATTAAGAAGGCGTTGCGAGTCAAACTCAGCTTTCCACTCGAATAGATTAGAGTCTGCCATATCAGTATAGGCCTCTGCTCTCATATCAAGAGTTTGTGCTGAACGAATAGAAGCAAAATTCTTAATAGTGAATTTTACTAACATTTTAATTGTCCTGTTCATTATCCATTTACCTGATGACTATTACACCCAAGGTACGGTTATGTCCAGTTATTTGTCAAAATTCGTCAAATATGCGCTAAAGATTACACTTTAACAGCCCGAGTATTCTTCTTTGATAATACTCAAATACGTTTTCCCTGAGTAGACCCCTTTAGTTGATAGTAACCAGAAGTCGTTCGTATCTAATATTTACAGGTTAAGGAAGACGGGACGGTCGAGCATCCACGGACGGCTTGAACAACCTCCATGCTTAACTGCCAGTTCGCCTTCCATGGCTCTCGTTCATGAACTTAGAACCCCTCACGAGTCGACGAGTGAATGCCATGGCAAATCGCTTTACAACCAAAAGACCACACAACCACAACTATTTTTGCTTTTAGCACTCCGCAAATGACACCAAAAAATCAAAGCAAATCACCGTTAAACGTAGTATCTAATCTTTTGAACCTCCAGACTACGCAAATGCCAAAAAGGTGCGCCATGGTGATTGGCGAGACGGCCGTCCGCCCCATGGACGGGGCGGTCGAGCATCCAAGGACGGACTGGCTGCGAGTCGTCGAGTGAATGCCATGGCAAACCAGACTGTGTAGTGAGCTTGGTGGCAAAAGCTGAACCGAATTAAGAGTAGCAAGGATCACGAGTTAACATTCAGTGGCATTTAATAGCAAGGAGTTGGAAATTAATATGGAGATAGAAAAAGATTTTCTTGGGAAAAATACTATCGATAGCACATCAGCGCCATAGGGATTTGAGCAAATAATCAGCTAGTGGTGGTGGTGTCTATCAAAAACAATAGTAATTGATGCCTAATAGTAAATATTAAAAATCAACAATGACTATTGATCTACAACCCCATTATGCCGCAACCACGTGGCGCTGCGCACGCAGTGGGTGTAAGCGATTATGCATCACTTTGATGGTTTCAAACTGCGCCATAGTTTTCGCGCCAGACAAAACACATTCGGGTGACAATAACATCACTAGCGCGGACTGTAGGGTATTTTCAACCACGAGGGCGAGCACTCTTTGCTTTTGGCATTTTAGCTCAAAGACTTTACCTACATCGCTATAAACACAGACATCACTGGTATCAAAAAACCATGATTTAGGCATTTGCGGTGTCAGCATAAAATGGGCTGCGGTGGCATTGAGGGCAATTTGAACAATAGCGGCATCGGATAAAGACAGGGTTTTAGGTAATCTATCGAGTAAGTTCATATAGAATTTGGCGTGCGCAATATTAAACTCCATGCTTGATAAGGCATCTGGAATGAGTAATTTTGCTTTATAAGACGTCAGAAATTCTATCTCGGAACCTAACGATACGCCTAATACACCATACGAATCGTTATATTTCCATTGCCAATCTTTTTGCGGCATTAATAACATAACGGTGACCCAATATTTGAACACTGGGACATAATAGTAGATATTTTATCCAATATCAAAATAAAAATAATAAAATACAAATTATTTAACAGTTACTTAGTCGATCTATTGTAAGATCTTAACAGCGATCTATGGATCATTTTAGATCGCTGTTAAAGAATAAGATCTTATTTTAGATCGTTATATTAATCCTAAGATCATTATTTCAAGCGGTATGCATTCACTATTTCTTTAATTAACTTCGGACCTTGATAAATAAAACCTGAATAAATCTGAATCATAGTGGCGCCCGCATCAAATTTGGCTAAGGCATCTTCAGCGCTATTAATACCGCCCACACCGATGATCGGGATCTGCCCTTTCAAACAAATCGCCAATTGCTTAATCACTTTAGTAGACAGCTCAGTTAAGGGTTTGCCGCTTAAGCCGCCGCTTTCATTGGCGTTGGCAAGACCGCTAACACCATCACGCGTTAAAGTGGTATTGGTCGCAATTGCGCCATCAAATTTGTTTTTAATCAAAGCTTGCGCGATATTTTCAATTTCTTCGATGGTTAAATCTGGAGCAATTTTAAGCGCGATGGGCACGTATTTTTTATGCTTTTCGGCCAGCTCAAGTTGCTTGGTTTTAATTGCGCTCAATAATTCATCTAATAGATCGCCATATTGTAGCGATCGTAATCCTGGGGTATTGGGTGATGAAATATTCACCGCAATATAAGCCGCATGGAGATAAACTTTATCCATGCAGATCAAATAATCGTCTTTACCTTGTTCTACTGGCGTGTCTTTATTTTTGCCAATATTGACGCCAACCATAATATCGGTCTTTTTAGCGATCAAATTTTTGACCAGATTATCGACACCCTTATTATTAAACCCCATGCGATTAATGATGCCTTTGGCAGGCTTTAATCTAAATAGACGGGGTAAATCGTTACCAGGCTGTGGTCTTGGGGTAACTGTACCCACTTCAATATGACCAAATCCCATCGCATGAAAGGCATCAATCGATTCGCCGTCCTTGTCCATACCGGCAGCAAGTCCCACTGGGTTAGGAAAGGTCAACCCCATAAAGCTGACAGGAGCGGGTGCAATCGTTTGTCCATATAGACACGTTAACGGGCTATTGGCGGTCATTTTTAAACTGCCTATAGCAAGATGGTGAGCTCGCTCAGGATCCATCTGAAACATGACTTTCTGTGCGATTTTATAAAACATGTACTTTCCTCGACCTAAAAAAAGCCCCGGCGATCGCCAGGGCTTCTGATTGTTATAATAAGTTTACTTTTGGCCTTCGCAATGAAGGATCAGAAGGTTAAGTTCACGTAGGGCGACAGAGAACTTAGCAAACTCATGGATTTGCGACGTTTTAAAGTCAGCTAGCATGTGGAACCATCTTTCCAATAAGCCTTGATTTATCTCAATCCACTGAGAAATCACACTTTCGGCATCACAGGTTGCACTGCAGGTTCTTAAGACCACTGAACTTAATGCACGTTGTTGCCAATCTAACTCTTCCCTAAAGGCGGCACGAGCCAGTGCTTGCCAATGGTTCGCTACAGGTTGAGCGCTGATCTGTTCTAAGAACCAGTGCAGCTCAACGCGGGCGCCGAGTTTGAAGTAAGTTTCAGCCACTAATGCCACTGTCTTATCTTCTGTTTGCGCAATTTGGGCAATGTCTAAGGCAGAGAACAAGGTGCTCATGTTAGCCACAATCGTTGCCACAGCTTGTGGTACGTTTTCTTTGACCAAGGCATTGATCTCAGATTGAATACCTTTCGCTTCTTCTTCGACCAGATATAAATGAACATTATCTTTAATTTGTTCAAATACCGGTTTGAAGAAAGCAACGGTTTGTTCAATGCTCCAAGAGCGGTTACGGTGACGTAGGAACCAGCGGCTAGCACGACGCATATTGCGGCGTAACTGATGCAGCATTTCACCTTGAACCACAGCCGGAACTATGCCGTTTAAGTCAGTGATCGATTTAGTTAATTCAGCTAAACCAAATACTTCGCGAGCCATAGTGTAACAAATTGCCGCGTCGGCAACTGAGGCACCAGTCTCATCTTGCATACGTTGAACAAAATTCAAGCCCATGTCGTTGACGAGTTCATTGGCGAGTGAGGTCGCAATGATTTCGCCACGCAGTGGATGGGTTGCCATTTTGTCGCTGTATTTTTCCTGAAGTTTTTTCGGGAAATACGCGATAAGCAGTTGGCTTAACAGAGTATCTTCAGTGATTTCTGGCGTCACTAATTGCTCTTTCAGTACCATTTTCGCATAAGCAACCAATACTGATAGCTCTGGGCGCGTTAATGCACGACCACTGGCTAAACGTTCAGCTAGCTCATCGTCAGACGGTAAGAACTCTAACGCTCTGTCTAACTTGCCTTCTTTTTCCAGGTACTGGATAAAGCGGATCTGCTCTTTTAACTGCTCAGCACCGCGCACTTGAGTCACAGAGATAGTACGAGTTTGATCTTTACAGTCTTGTAGTACGATTTGGCCGACTTCTTCAGTCATTTCTTCCAGTAAACGGTTACGCTGCTTAAGCGTCAGTTCACCTTCAGTCACCATAGCGTTCAGCAAAATCTTGATGTTCACTTCGTTGTCGGAACAGTCCACACCACCAACGTTATCCACGAAGTCAGTGTTGATGCGACCGCCATTAGACGCATATTCAATACGACCTAACTGAGTACAACCTAAGTTACCACCCTCGCCGACTATCTTAGCGCGCAGTTCGCCACCGTTGACACGTAGAGCATCGTTGGCACGATCGCCGACTTCAGCGTGGGTTTCCCGTGAAGACTTCACATACGTACCGATACCGCCGTTCCAGATCAAATCCACTGGCATTTTCAACAGTTCTTTCATCAGCTCAGTTGGGGTCATAGAGGTTTTCTCTGTGGCCAACATTTGCTTCATCTCTGCCGATAATGGAATGGATTTAGATGAACGGAGGAAAATACCGCCACCTTTAGAAATCAACTTGCTGCTGTAGTCTTCCCAGCTTGAACGTGGCAGAGCGAATAAACGCGCCCGTTCATCATAACTTAATGCCGTATCCGGATTTGGATCGATAAAGATATGCATGTGGTTAAAGGCTGCAACCAGTTTAGTGTGCTTAGACAACAACATACCGTTACCGAATACGTCGCCCGCCATGTCACCTATACCTAAACAGGTAAAGTCTGTGGTTTGACAATCAATACCGACTTCGCGGAAATGACGCTTAACCGATTCCCAGCCGCCTTTGGCCGTGATACCCATTTTCTTATGGTCATAACCGTTGCTGCCACCCGATGCGAATGCATCACCGAGCCAGAAGCGGTATTCGAGGGAAATCGAGTTCGCGATATCAGAGAAAGTCGCTGTGCCTTTATCGGCTGCTACCACTAAATAGGGGTCATCTTCATCGTGACGAACCACATCCAATGGATGGACGATTTCACCGTTCAAAATGTTATCGGTAATATCGAGCAATGCACGGATAAAGATGCGGTAACATTCTTGACCTTCGGTGAAGAAAGCTTCACGGCCGCCTTCAGTTGGCAATTGTTTACAAACAAAGCCACCTTTAGCACCCACAGGCACAATCACAGTGTTTTTCACTTGCTGTGCTTTTACCAAACCCAATACTTCGGTACGGAAGTCTTCACGACGATCTGACCAACGCAGACCACCACGAGCCACTTTACCGTAACGTAAATGCACACCTTCAACCCGTGGCGAATAAACGAATATTTCGAATTTCGGCAGTGGACGTGGCATTTCAGGGATCAGTGAAGGCATGAATTTAAACGAGATATAACTCTTAGATTCGCCTTTGGCATCCAGTTGGTAGAAGTTGGTACGCAGAGTGGCGTTAATCAAGTCTAAATAACGACGAATAATACGGTCATCATCTAAGCTAGACACTTCGTCTAAACGTAAATTGATCTGCTCCAAAAACTTGCCCAGAGTACGAGTTTTCAGTTTAGGGTTAAATTTACGGATGAACATCTTCACCAACAAATCAGCGATTTGTGGGTAACGACCGAAGGTTTCTTCAATATATGACTGACTGAAAGTCGCATCGATTTGACGCATGTATTTCGCATAAGCGCGCAATACAGAGACTTCACGGCCCGTTAAACCTGACGCCAGAATAATGCGGTTGAAGCCGTCATCTTCTAACTTCTTTTGCCACACTTGTGACAGTGCAGTTTGGAATCTATCTTGGCTATCAGCGATGTTATCTGTGTTGACGACTTTAACTGTCATCAAGAAGTCTAAGATCCAGAAGGTAGAACCGTCTGAAGTCGTGACTTCATATGGACGCTCGTTGATCACGCGCAGACCAAAGTTTTCGAGCATTGGCAACACGTCAGAAAGATGAATAGGCTCATCTTTATGGAATAGCTTTAAACGCACTTTATTGTCGTTCAGCGCCGCTTCCTGCGGTTGATAGAACAACATGCCGAGCTTGTGTTCATCATCCAGTGCTTCGAGCTGTTGCATGTCGACGACGGCAGAACTTGGCAATACGTCTTCTTTATAGCTTTGCTCAAACGCATTGAAATAACGCTTAGTCAGATGAGTGCCAGCTTCTTCGCCGAGTGCACTGTTAAGCGCAGTGCTTAACTTATCTTCCCACGAACGTGCCGCTTCTATTAAGTTGTTCTCTATGGCAGCCACATCTACATCCATATTATTGTTATCAACTTTGACTATGTAGTGAGTGCGGGCTAGCGTCGACTCGGAAAAATAAGTCGTAAACTCTACATCTTCTTTGCTGTTAAAGTGCTGGGCCAGAATACGTTGAGTATCTTGGCGGAGTTTAGTGTTGTAACGATCCTTAGAAACGTACACTAAACAGGATAAGAAACGGCCAAAGCCATCTTTGCGTACAAAGAGTTTCAGCTTGTCTCTGTCTTGCATTTCTAACACGCCATGAGCCATGTGCGATAAATCATCAACATTGGCTTGAATTAGCTCGTCACGAGGTAAATTCTCAAGGATGTTTAGCAGGGCTTTATAGTCGTGTGAACGTGGGGTCAAGCCTGAACGATCTAACACACGCTGCACTTTTTCATTCAGCAGTGGGATTTCACGTGGGCTACGGTTATACAGGTTTGACGCATATAAACCGATAAATCTATCTTCGCCAATCACATTGCCTTTCTTATCGAAACGCTTAATACCGATATAATCGACATAAGCTGGGCGATGCACGCGGCTCTTAGCACTGCTCTTAGTGAGGATCAGTAAGCTGTGGTCTAAGGCTTCTTTGCGGGCACTATCGGAGAAGCTAGATAACAACAAACCTTGCTCAGGTTGCGCTTTAGTGTGCTTGTTCATCAAACCTAAGCTAGAGGCGATATTAGGCACTAACTCAACGTCACCTTCGACACGTTTCAAATCGTATTGACGGTAACCTAATAGCGTAAAGTGATGATTATTCAAGTAAGTCAGGAAGTTAATCGCTTCTTCTAACTCTTGCTTATCGCCCGGGAACGGACGTTTTGGCAATTCCTTGATCATCTCAGCCAACTTGGCAGACATGACTTCCCAGTCGTTAACTGATGAAGCGACATCGGCAAGCACAGACTGAATTTCGCGCTCTAATGCTTTGATATCGACCGTGCTGCTTTGACGGTCAATTTCAATCAAAAATACGGCGACATGCTCAGTGCTTTCAGGGCTCTGATTAAGATAAGTGACATTCGTCACACCACTTTCTGAACGCTCAATCGCCAGTGGAGTGTGCAACATCATGTGAGCAGTAATACCCATTCGCTTCAATGCCATACCAACTGAATCGACCAAGAATGGCATGTCAGGTTGGATAACTTCAATGATCGAGTGAGTCGATTGCCAGCCGTGTTTGGCTTGGCTAGGATTGAACACTCTTAGATGAGTGTTACCTTTTGGCGTTTTGTTCAGGGCGTTCCATAAACTGAGAACCGCACCGTATAAATCACTGTCATTACGCGCATTGAGATCGTCTTTCGACATGTGGGCATAAAGGCAGGTGGCGAACTGTTCAACTTGCTTGGCTTGTGAATTAGGGACTTTAGCGTGAATTAAACTGACTACATTTTCAAGTAGTACTGAAGGCATTGCATCTTTCAAGGCCATGTTGCTGTTTCCTTAAGCGTCTATGGCAGCGCTTTTTTCATTATTTGGATGCTTCGGCTTAACAATCGCAGATAAATTAATGTGATCTAGATCGTCGCGCGAAGTTTATTACTAAAACCGCTGTATTTCGAGGAAAATTTTAGTGGTACATCCTCTTGAAATCCAGTATTGGCGTAAACAAGGAATGACAAATGACCAAACAATCGATAAAGCAGACTAAGTATTCAAAAGTAAATGGGGAGCTTAGCTCCCCATTTGTAGACTCTACTTAGGCTGGCGCCAGAAAATGGCGGCCAATGCAGGTAGGATAATTATGGCACCGAGCATATTTACCACAAACATGAATGTTAACAATATTCCCATGTCCATTTGGAATTTAAGCGCCGAGAAGAACCAAGTACTGACACCAATCGCCAATGTAAGGCCAGTAAAGATCACCGCACTACCCCGTTCGACCAACGCCTCATAGTAAGCCTGCTGTACTGGCATACCATTCGATAGCTTAGACGACATAGTCGAGAGGATATAAATACCATAGTCCACGCCAATACCAACCCCCAGCGCAATGACAGGTAACGTACTAACAGCTAAGCCAATATCGAGCTGAGTCATCAAAGCCTGTGCCAGTGTCGACACGACATATAACGGAATAATAACCGCCACAGTGGCTTTAAAAGATTTAAAGCTGATTAAGCAGAGTACAAACACAGCACCATAGACGTATATCATCATAGGTAACTGCGCTTCGGCCACCGCTTCGTTAGTCGCTGCCATTACACCCACAGGACCCGACGCCAGTTTAAACTGCAACTTCTCGTTGTCCATTTTCGCGGCGACGGCTTTAACCTTAGCGACCACAGTTTCTATGGTTTCGGCCTTGTGATCTTTCATAAACAGATACACAGGCATGACAGAACAATCGCCATTTAATAAACCTGAAGTCGTGGGAATTTGGCCAATGGCCTGTACTAAGCTCGCCGTTGTACGCGGCAACACTTCCCATCTTGGATTGCCTTCGTTGAAGCCTGCATTCACTTTTTTAGCGACTGACGCCAGACTCACAGTCGACTCCACCCCTGGGGTATTGCGTACTAACCACTCAAACTGATCAATTTGAGTGAGCACATCGTGGTAAGTACAGGCTTCAGGTGCTGCCTCAACAATCACAGTCATCACATCTGTGGTGATAGAGAAATGATCTGTGATGAAGAAGGTATCGAGGTTATAACGCGAATCTTGATGTAACGCTGGCGCGCCGCCCTGTAAGTCACCAATCTTCATCTGATTAGCTTGTTGCAGACCCACAAAATACAACACCACAGTGGCAATAATGACTACCACAGCATATTTAGGTGTTGCAAAACGCGCCATGAAGCGCCAAATAGCCTCAGTTCGCACTTCTTCAGCGGTCGGTTCTGCGTGTTTATTGACTTTGATTTCAGTAAAAGAAATCACCAAAGGCAACAGGATAAGGTTAGTGAAAATGATCACGCCCACACCGAGCGAGGCAGAAATCGCCAACTCGCGAATAATCCCAATATCGATAAATAACAGGGTAATAAAACCAACAGTATCGGACAGTAATGCCACACCACCCGGCACTAATAAACTACGAAATGCCGACGCCGAAGCCGCTTTTGTCGTTTGCCCGTCGAGCACTCGGCGCCGTACAGCATTGATGATCTGCACCCCGTGGCTCACACCGATGGCGAAGACTAAAAACGGTACCAGAATCGACATAGGATCGAGACCGAAACCTATCACAGTCAATAAACCAAGCTGCCAGACCACAGCCGTTAAACTGCAGACCAGTGGCAGCATGGTCAAGATGATGGATTTAGAAAAGAGGTAAACCATAATGGCAGTGACCAAAATCGCGATCACGAAGAACAGCAACACGCCCTTAGCGCCATCAGCCACATCTCCGGCCATTTTGGCGAAACCTATGATGTGAATTTTAACCTTATCGGTTTCGAACTTGCCCCTAAGCTCTTTTTCTAATTGTGCAGCAAAAGCAATGGTATCAAGCGGTTTACCCGTCTGTGGATCAAAATCCATTAATTGAGCCGACACCATAGCCGCACTGTAATCGTTGGCAATTAATCGGCCGACAATCCCTGCTTTTTCAATATTATCGCGAACCGTTTCTAACCCAGACACTGAAGTTGAAAAATCCGCTGGAATAACAGGCCCACCAGCAAAACCATCCTCAACGACTTCAGTAAAACGAGTGGAAGGCGAAAAAATTGATTTCACCTGCGCACGGTCAACCCCTGGAATAAAAAACAGCTGATCATGCACGTTTTTTAAGGTATCAAAATAGTTAGCATTAAAAATATTACCGCTGGTATCCTCAACGGCCACCATGATGCTGTTGGCACCACCAAAATCTTTTTGGTGTTTCAGGTAGGTCTGCATATAACTGTGCTGCAGTGGAATATTTTTGATAAAAGCCGCATCCATTTTGAGTTGACTGGCCTGATAGCCAAAAAACAACGTCAAAAACACAAAAATGCCGACGACCCATGCGCGATTGCGAAACAAAAATGACTCAAATCCGTTGACCAGTTTTTCTAACATCTTCTCGGCCCTGTTATTTATTGTAGTTTTAAAATTTTATGGCTTAAGAATAAACAGCCCTTGGCTGCCGGATAACCACACATTCCCTTGATTATCCTTCGCAATAGACACTAAGTTTTCCCCTTGGCGACGAGTCACGATACTGCTACTGTCGTCCTCATTTAGCTTGATCACTATCCCCGCATTTCCCACTAAATATAGCGCGTCGTCAGAAACAACCATGGCACCGTTGATTGAGGATTGCACCGGCAATTCTATTTGATTCCATTGGCTTAAACTCACATCAGCTTTGAATATATGACCGCGAAGGCCCATCACATACACAGCATTTTTCGTTTCTACGGCGTTAAACATAGAACCATCGTAATCAAAATTGGTACGCGTAAATGTTTTACCTTGATCGCCAGAAACAGCGACTAAGCCCAGCTCGCCAACCAATAATAAACGTCCATCGGTTAAGGTTAAAATACGATTAAAGTGCGGCAATAATGAAGCGCGCGCACTCAAATAGGCCGATTGATCGCTGCCTTTTAACTCCGCCAAATAAGCCACATCTTCTTCAGCTAAAAGCTCCTCATGGAACTTCTCGCGCCATTGGGCACCGCCATCATTAGTGCGATAAAACAAACCGTAAGCACCAATGGCAATACCATTGTTTTCGTCTAAAAACACCACATCGAGGAAAGGCTTTTCAATCTCGGGCGAATGCATTTGTAACTGCCAAGTTTGACCGCCATCCTGAGTCTGTAAAATGGTTGCATCATGACCTACAGCCCAACCGCGTTTTTCATTGAGGAAAAAGACTTTGGTCAGCTGTGAACTCACGGGCGTTACCACTTGATGCCAACTGCCGTCATACACCAGAGCATGACCACGTTCACCCACAGCCACTAAACCTGCGCCTACGTTGGCAATATCTAAAATCAAAGATGAAACAGCAAGAGGTTGAACTTGAGAAAAAATCGGATCAGAGGGCGTTGCAGATAACGTAGAAGGAAAAAAAGCGCCACCGAAACTTAATACAGCGACACACTGAAGGATGCGAAACGACATACAAACTTCCTTAAACTAATGAGGGGCGCTAAGCGCCCCTTTGTACGTGGCCTATTAACGGATACCTTCACGACGCAATGCATCGGGGGTAAAGTTAGCTTCAGTCAGTTTGGCATCGAAGTTATACATGCCACTTTGGTTGTCTAAGCCCATGGCGAGATAACGACGGGATTGCAAATCATGGAAGACTTCTAAAGTATCCCACTGTGCTGGCACTTCGTAGTAATTCAAGCCATGTGCAACGGCCACACGATACAACTGATCACGGTTGTCGTAGAGATCGGCGATTGACACTTGCCATGAATCTTCATCAAGGTACATATCGCGCACTTTATAAATGTGGCGCATACCGTCTTTCAGCGTCGCCCTCACTTGCCATACGCGGTGTTTTTCCCAACGAACGTATTCAGGATTCACATGACCAGGTTTCAATATTTGGTCATATTTCAGCTTATCCGAATGCAGTTTGTAATCATTGTACGGGATATAAATTTCTTTTTTGCCAACCAGTTCCCAGTTGTAACGCACAGGAGAGCCGTTAAACATATCGAAATCATCTGTCGTACGCAGACCATCTGACACTGTACCCGGTGTATCAAAAGCCACGTTCGGCGCTTTACGTACTCGACGTTGACCTGTGTTATAGGTCCAAGCTTGGCGGGGAAGCGCCTCTTGATCCATGGTTTCTTTAACCAATAAGGCTGTACCAGCTAAACGTGCAGGCTGAGTCACCACTTGCTTAAAGTAGAACAGCGTATTGCTGGCTTTAAGCTGATCTAAGGTAATTTCTGGACGAGAATATTCGAAGCGAATTTCCTCAGCCGTTTCGACTAAGCTATAGCTACCATCGGCTGTCGGTGCAGCTTGGCTACGGGAAGTTTCGATATCTATACCACGAAAACGCAAAATGTGGTTCCAAATTGCTTCTAAACCATTTGCAGGGATCGGGAATGGAATACCAATAGCCGCGCCAGAAATACCATTGCCCTGTGCAATCAGTTCAGCACGAGTCGCGTTAACTTTAGTCGCATCGTAAACGAACTGTGGTACAGAGGCGCTACGGCGAGTCTTGTAAACATTCATCTTGTAGGTATCAGGATAAAGTTCGAACAACTTCATCTGACCCGGCGTTAAAAAATCTTTATATTGCGCTTTGTTAGCATTGGTAATAGTAAATTCAATCTTATCCTCAGGGAAAGGATCTGGGTGATGCATCCCTTTGGTATAACCCGCCACAGGCTGAGTGATACCACCATCCCACGCAGGAATAGAACCATCAGCATTACCTGCTTTTTCAGCACCTAAAGGGGTAAGTTCATTGCCAAGTTTTGCCGCATCAGCTTCTGATATCTTAGCCATAGCGACTGGCGCTGCGAAAGCCAGCATGACTGCACTCGCCAATATCGTCAGTTTCTTCATTGTTTGAGTCCTTTTAGATCGAATACTTGATATTGAATGAAACATAATCACGATCTGCCATCGCATTCGTCGTACCGACACCGCCAAAGAAATTGTTATAGGAGATATCTGCACCCCAACGGTTTTGATAGTCGAAGTTAACGCCTAGCGCGACAGACTTACGTCCTTCCGTGAACAGGAACATAGGATCAGGTGTAATACCATCAACGTCATGGGAGAAAATCACCCGTGGAGACATATTGACCCCAGCAAATACGTTGTTGAAATCCGCCTTTCCAACTAAACGATATCCCCAAGCAAAGTCGGTTGGGAACGGGTTAGTTTCAGGACCATTGTGCAAGGCTTGAATGATGCCGGGCATATCTGGGTTGCCGCCAGAACGTGACGTACCAGGACCATTGAGACGTAGCTCATCAAAACCTGGCATATCATGGATCCACACGCCACCCACTTCGGCCAACATGGTCAAGTTATCTAAACCTAACGTTGGACCAAATAAATGGGTGAAAGTCATCTGCGCCTGAGTGGTATCAAGACGGATAAAGCCATCCACGGTTTCACCCGGCTTAACATCTTTAATCTGTGAAATACCATCGAGATCTGGACGAAGACCAGCGTTAGCTAACTGCTGTGGCATACCGGCAAACAATAATTCTACGTCATCGATTTGCAGTGGTTCATCCTGACGATGGGCAATTTCAGCCGCGACAGAGGTATCACCAACCAAGGTATTGAAACTGAAACCGTAAAGCTTGATATCTTCTGGATAAACGATTTGCGCCTTAGAGAAACTCTTCAAATTGAGCAGCAATTCACGATCAATATTACCCGAGTTTTGACCTATGGTCGCCAGATCAGATAAAAGTGCACCCGTGCTAAAATCGGCGGCAGTACCACTGATAAGAGGACGACGGCTATGGTAATTCATGAAATAAAAACCAAATTCGGTTTCACCCAGTGAAGGCGCGTAATAACCCAGCTTAATACCGTATTGGCCATCATTACTTGGCTCTGCCTCATCCTGCACTAGCGTCACTTTTGTTGGGTAGGCTAAGGCCATAGAAACCAATTGCTGTGTCGGAATAGATTGGCCGCTGGCAATCATGCCCGCTAAACGCTCGTATTCTTGCATCACAAAGTCTAAATTGATGTCAGGGTTAGCATTAAACCCAAGCTGAGCGTTTTGAGCGTAACCACCGAAACCCGCAAAATCGTTAGTCGCAAAAATAGAACCCGGTGTTGGTACCCAAATAGGTTGCCAATCATATTGATAGAATGCTTCTACCGTTAATGAATCCGTCAAACCAAGGGAAGCCCACACCATACCTTGAGGTCTGAACGCTTCTTTTAGTTCAGCGCCTGGCGCATTAAGTATGTTCAAGTCAACGGCGTTGATTTCACTGATCCCATGGGCAATCAGTGTACTTTCACCCCATGACACCACTTGATTACCTACACGAATAGATAATGGATTAGCGCCATCGTTGAGGTCAAAGTTGCCATACACAAACGCATCGAGTAAGCGAATATCTTTACATTGAACTTCTGAAGCACGGTTATCTTCGCAAGGGTCAAACTCTTTGCCCGTTATCGGATCATTAAAATCATAATTACCGTCATTGAGTTTACGATCATAGAAATACATACCACGAGCGAATAAACCGTAGTTTTTGTATTTCAATGACAATTCATGCAAACCTTTAACGATTTCGGACGTAGTATCGCCTTGAGAATAAAGTAAATTACTTAAGTCATTGTTACTGGAATACGATCCGGGCTGGGCCCAAATCTCAGCAGAAGTGTATTTAGTATTGCCAAATGCGCTGTAATTAGACCAATCGAATTGGGGTTGATTAACCTTACCAATTTGACCTTCCCAATCGCGCTCCCCTACACGCCAGCTCGCACCAGCAGTCCAAGTTGAGTCAAATGTGCCCTCAACCTCTCCCCAATTAAAAGATACTGCATTAACGCTTGGGATCATTAACAAACTCAATGCCGACGCCACCCCCAAAGCAAGCGCCGATTTGTTAAAACTATTTTTAACAATTTTCATTTTAGCTCTCCGTACCCTGCTGGATTCTTTGTTTTAGGAATTACAACCAACATCTTGTTAGCTCACAGGTAACATCATTGTTACAGCAATTAATCCCCTTGAGCAAGGCGCAGTTAGAGAAAATTTTCTAAAGAATTAAGCATGTAGGTACATTTGTACCGTTAACTAAAAAGGAGAGATTTAAATTAGCGAAAAGCGGAATAGGAATGAAACATAAAAACACATTAAAAAATCATATAATTCATTAACATATTTAAAAATAAAATATCACAAAGCGAACTTAGTAATCAGCCGACCGTTTAAAGTAATTGCTCTAAGTAAAGATAAACAAATTAAGACTAAACTCGATTTAATGAAACAAATTGTCCCTTGTCATCTAAAACCAATTTGAAATAGCCTTGAATGCCATTTTCGGTTAAAAAACGCCTAAAATGACGGCCATTAATCCACAAAATCCGCCCTTGAGTTTCACGAACCTCGACTTTATCGGCAAGCCCTTGATAATAAGGTAAGAAATCTCGATAGCTGATCGATAATTTGAAATACAGTTCCATAATATCAGGGCAGCATAAACTGCTGCCCTCCTCCTACAAACTGCTATTTTGCCAATGCTTTAGAGACTTTTTCGTACATATCCTTAGATAAGTCAGGCAAAGCCAAAAGTTGCCCTAAACAGGCTTTTATCAAGGTTTGGCGGCCTAAGTCGAATTTATGATACTGGATCAATGGCGTCACCATACGGGCCGCAACCTGCGGATTGAGCTTATTAAGGGTCATTAAGCATTCGGTTAAGAAAGCATAACCTTTACCGTCTCTACGGTGGAATTGATAAATATTACCGGCAGCAAAACTGCCCACTAAAGCACGCACTCGGTTTGGATTGCTCATACTAAAGCACTTGTGTTGCTGCAACTGACGCAAACACTCAATCACATCATCTGCATCACGGGTCGCTTGCAACATAAACCATTTATCCATCACTAATGGCGTATCCTGCCAACGTAGCTCAAATGTCGTCATCAGTTCATCACGACAAGGTAAATTCCCAACATTGGCTGCCGTCAACGCACCAAGAGAATCCGTCATATTACTGGCGTTATCGAACTGAGAAATCACTAACCCCTCTGCCTCATCCGACACCCGAGCTAACCAAGTTAAACACTGATTTTTAAGGGCTCTTGCCTGCGTACTCTCTACTGCGACTAAAGAACGGTATAGCGCAATCAATTCATCTTCACTATGTGAAGCGAGCTCTATTAGTACAAATTCGCGTGCTAAAGCTAACGCATCTAGATCAACATTCTCTGTTTGCTCAATCAAAGCAGAAGCCGTAGGTATCGCTAATATTTCGGCGATCAATGCCGGATCAAGCTGAGTGTCTAACAACACACCTTTAAAACTATCGCGCACACGGGGATCGAGAGCCATAGCTTGTTGCTGTTGTAAACTCGCCACATTTTGCCAAATAGCTTGGCTCACTAAGGTCACAGAAGCTTCCCAACGCGCCACTTCGCTGCTAGCAAAACGCATCAAGTGAACGAGTTGATCCACATTGAATCGATATTGTAATTTGACGGGAGCGGAAAAGTTTTGCAGTAACGAAGCGACGGGTTTATGAGTGAGTCCATCAAAGCTAAACACTTGTTCAGTTTGAGTAAAATCGAGGATCTCATTCACTAAAGAATGGCCCTTTGCATCTAAGAGCTCTAAGCTAAACGGAATATGCAGCGGTGATGCACAGTTCGCTAGACTTTGTTTAAGGGTCAATTGATAAACACCCGTTTGCGCATCAAAACTGTCCATCGCAGTCACAATCGGCGTACCGGCTTGGCTATACCATAAACGGAATTGGGTTAAATCCACGCCGCTGGCATCTTCCATTGCCGCCACAAAATCATCACAGGTGACAGCTTGGCCGTCGTGGCGTTTAAAATACAGTTTCATTCCCGCCTGAAACTTTTCTTCATCGAGCAAAGTGTGCATCATGCGGATGACTTCAGCGCCCTTGTTATACACAGTCACAGTGTAGAAATTATTCATCTCAATGACAGATTCTGGACGAATAGGATGGGACATAGGGCCAGAATCTTCTGCAAATTGCTGATTTTTGATCACTTTAATTGCGTGAATTCGATTCACAGCACGAGAGCCTAAATCTGAGCTAAATTCTTGATCGCGAAAAACCGTTAAGCCTTCTTTTAAACTTAATTGGAACCAATCGCGGCACGTTACGCGGTTTCCTGTCCAATTATGAAAATACTCATGGCCTACAACCGATTCAATGCCGTGATAATCCTCGTCGGTGGCCGTTAAGGTATCTGCAAGCACATATTTAGTGTTAAAGATATTTAAGCCTTTGTTTTCCATCGCACCCATATTGAAAAAGTCGACGGCCACTATCATGTAAATATCTAAATCATACTCAAGATCAAAACGGCTCTCATCCCATGCCATGGATTTCTTAAGTGATGCCATCGCATGGTGTGCTTTATGTAAATTACCTTTATCAACGAACACTTGCAGGATCACTTTACGGCGACTGCGAGTAATGAACTCATCTTGCAATAGATCAAAATCGCCAGCGACTAAGGCAAATAAATACGCTGGTTTTGGAAATGGATCTTGCCAGCAAACATAATGGCGTCCGCCATCTAACTCACCTTGATCAATCAAATTACCGTTACTCAGTAAAAACGGGAATGCGGCGCTATCGGCTTCGATACGAACTGTGTATTTAGCTAATACATCAGGGCGATCAAGGAAATAAGTGATACGTCGAAAGCCCTCTGCCTCGCATTGCGTGCAGTAGGCACCATCGGACATATAGAGCCCTTCAAGGCTCGAATTAGCTTCAGGATCGAGCTTAGTGATAATGTTAAGCTCAAACTCATCAAGCTCAGTTTCTAGAACTAATTGACCTGCACTAACATGGTAAGGCACAGCATCACCATTAATAGTCAGTGAAACAATGGTCAAATCTTCGCCATCTAACACTAAGGCTTGTGCATGTTTTGAAGTGCGTTTTATACGACTGATCGCCTGCACTTGGGTTTCATTGCCAGCCAAATTAAAAGCTAAATCGATAGTCTCTATCGTAAAAAGTGGCGCTTGATAATCTTTTAAGTATTTTGCTTGAGCTTGTGTCATTTCGATCCCTTTAACGCTGATCTAAATAAGAAAAAACGCGCCATAAGCGCGTTTTGATATCGGATAAATCGACTCGACTAGCGCCTACTTAGCACTAGTTTTAGCCATTTTTTGCACATCAGCCATATCTAAGGTGATATAAGCGGTTTCGTCTAAAAATGCATCTGGCAATTCAGCGTCGTCTTTAATGTCTTCCATTGATTTAACCGGTGCTAAACCATTGGCGACTCGACGCTCGTTTGTTCTGTCGAGGACTTTTTTCTCATCGGCTTCACGGGAAGCAATACGCTCACTTTCAACCAGAGACACAGTTTTCTCTTTGTGATGCTTTTTAAAGTCGGCAATATCTTGATTGATATAGGCAAACTCTACGCTGCTTTTTATACGGTTAAGGTGCTTAGATTCAAGGCTAGTCACTAACTCAGGCGTAACATCATTAAGCGTACCATATTGCGCCATTGGCACTTTATCCCAAGGTAAAGCATTTTTCTCTTCAGCTTCACCGTACTCGCCCGGCTCCAACGCACTTGGGTAAGCAATGTTGGGGGTCACACCTTTAATCTGTGTACTACCACCATTAATACGGTAGAACTTTTGAATCGTATACTGCACATGGCCAATTGGCTTCTCATACATGTCGTAGATACGGCCTAGGCTCTTATGCTGCTGCACTGTGCCTTTCCCAAAACTCGACTCACCGACGATCAGTGCACGGTCATAATCTTGCAATGCGGCAGCAAAAATTTCAGAGGCTGAAGCACTGTAACGGTCAACCATCACAGTCAATGGTCCTGCATAACTGGTTTTACCGTCGTTATCACGATGCGCAGACACTCGTCCATCGGCATCACGAATTTGCACTACAGGGCCCATATCGATAAAGAGTCCCGTCAGCAGCACGGCTTCCGTTAATGCACCCCCACCGTTACCTCTAAGGTCGATGACTATGCCTTCGACTTTGGCGTCGTTTAACTTCACTAGCTCTTTTTCAACGTCCTGCGACAAATTCATATAGAAACCAGGAATTTGGATCACACCGACTTTGCGATTTGCGTACTCGCCGTCTTTAGGTTCAATCACCTTAGAGGTTGCCGCTCTGTCTTCAAGACGAATTTTGTCGCGAACTAAGGTAACGTCGAATGGCTTAGCATTGGAACCGCCTTTCTTCGGTAAAATTTGCAGAACAACTTTACTGCCCTTAGGCCCTTTAATCAGGTCGACCACGTCGTCTAAACGCCAACCAATCACATCAACAATCTCGCCGCCTTCTTGACCGACACCGACAATCTTGTCTTCCGGTGACAGTTTTTCACTGCCCGCAGCAGGGCCGCCAGTAATTAAACTTTTAATGACAGTGTAATCGTCTTCAAGTTGCAGTTGAGCACCAATGCCTTCAAGGCTCAAGTTCATTTCCATTTGGAAACGTTCAGCATTGCGTGGTGAAAGGTAACTTGTATGTGGCTCAATGCTACGGGAGAAGGCATTCATCACGCCTTGGAACACGTCTTCACTGTTAGTTTGAATCAACCGTTTAATAGCATTGTTGTAACGCTTTTGGAGGATATCAACAATCTCAGGCCATTTCTTACCTGTGAGTTTAAGATTTAGTGCATCGTATTTAACACGTTGACGCCATAACTCATTAATTTCTGTCTGGTCTTTTGGCCATGCGGCCTCATCGCGGTCGTACTCATAGGCATCACCGGGCGCAGAAAAATCCATCTCTTTATCTAATAGAGATAAAGCATAGACAAAGCCTTCATAGCGGCGCTTTTGGACAATATCAAACATTTTATAGGCAGGCTCAAGTTCACCAGAACTGAGCATGTCATCGAATTGGGTTGCATAAGGTTTAAAACTATCGACATCCGCTTGGGTTAACACATTGCGGCGATAGTCTAACTGCTGTAGATAACGATCAAAAATTTGCGCAGAAAAGGCGTCATCAAGATTGAATCTATGATAGTGCGAACGAGTGTATAAGTCCGTTACCCTTTTGCTCGCAACCTTATGTTGCGCTTCCTGCTTGAGAGTGGGTAACTCGCTGATTTGAATCGTGGGTGGTACGGCCCAAGCCGAGAATCCGACAAAAACAGTGGCGATCGAGGTAGCCAAAGTGAGTTTTCGCATCAACAAGTTACTCCGTTTTAATAAATGATTACAGCAGGATATGTTCTGCTCTAACTTTAATCGTTAGGCCACTATCAAGCTGAACATGAATATCTTCCTTGTTAATGTCAGTAATCACACCGGCTACGGGTGTCATACCTAATTTAACATTGACGCGTTGTTTTTTCGTTAAATCAGTCAATTGTGCTTGGACATAATTGACGACTGGCGCTGCAGCTTTTGGCGCAGGCTTAGCAGGACGCTCAGTTTTAGGACGTTGAGGAACAGCCACCTTTTTAGGTGCTTTCTTCGCCGCAGGCTTAGGTGCAAGTGCTGCACGTTTCGCTTTGGCCTTATCCTGACTCTCTTTCAACATGGCTTGAGCATGATCAATGTGCTCTTGCTCTAACTCGCCGCAAGGTTCGCCATCCAGGTTTACGCGTTGTGCGCCCGCTTTAACGCACTTTAAATAGCGCCAACTGCTGGTATAACGTCTCAAGGCAACTCTGAGCTGAGTTTTACTGACTTTAGAATCATCAGCCAACCTTTCAGCCAAATCTTGAAACAATCCGATTTTTAATGGCTTAGTTTCACCTTCAGCAATAAAGCACAAAGGAAATGTTTCATACAAATACGCCAAAATTGCATTGGTGTCGGTCAACTTTTCTGTTGATTCCATCATTACTTCCACAGTCAAAAAGGGACATCGATTCGAGGTGATATATATCAGCTTCTTACATGTCGTTTATCTTCGTTAAACTCAATATTGAGTCAACGTACAAATTAGCATCCTAGCCGCGTTTACTAAAGTTAAAAAATATACCTTAACAAATTTTGACAGCTCAAAACACTAAGCTTATTCATTGCATGCCAATCAAACCAGCTTAATGCGTGCAGGCGCATATTATAAGGCGCACGCCACCGATTGCGACTATGAATTATGCGTTATTGTACGCAAATTAATCAAATAGGCAGTTTTCAAAACTTTTAACCAGTAATTCCAGCCCCTTTTGGTCTTCTTCATCGAAACGATCGAAGATAGGACTGTCAATATCGAGCACCGCAACCACGTTACCTTGCGCACGAACTGGCACAACGATTTCAGAATTACTGGCAGAATCACAGGCAATATGACCATCAAATTGATGGACATCAGCCACTCGCTGAGTTTGATTAGTGAATGCTGCTGTACCACACACACCTTTTCCTAACGGAATGCGTGTACAAGCCACTTTACCTTGAAACGGGCCAAGTACCAGTTGTTCGCCACGCATGACGTAGAATCCCACCCAGTTCAGCTCAGTTAAATTATCATTGAGCAAGGCTGAAAAATTCGCCATCGCCGCAACAAGGTCATCTTCCCCTTCCAACAAGGCCAAGGCTTGACGGTTAAGTGACTCATAAAATTTCGATTTCATTACATTTCCTAACAATTTTATTCTGCTGCTTCGGTCTTTTTAGCCGCTTTTTTCGCTGCAGGCGGATTCGTTGGCGTACTATTAACCTGAACGGCGCCTTTAAGCAAGTTCGTCAGCTCATCTTTATTGTTAGCAAAATAGAATGCGAGCTTTTCGCCCACACTTTCATCTATACCCAAATCAGCTTTTTGAATGAAGGGGATAAGGTTATCGGCGATATCGAGCATCTTATCGTAGGCATCAGCCTCCTTCTTAGATGTGAATGTCATCTTTTCAACCCCTTCTCTGACCACGACAAACTGTGTTATTACTGCCATGACTGCCCTCGCACTGTTTTTATATACAGTAACTAGAGTGACATAGATTGAACTTGTGATGCAAGTGTTCTGATTAATCTGATATTATTAGCGTACTTTCGTTGCCAAGATTATAAAAGCGCTAGACGTGGCTGAACAGCTAACTAGCACGACACTTTGCACCGTTCTCGCTGTTATTACTCCTATTAGGCTAATATATATTTTTATATGCATGAAAACGCAGCAGAAAATTCAGTAACCCTATGCCGCTCCTGCGATTTAGCAGTCCGCAAACGTGCCTTGCCTAGCGGCGTTAGAGCAATCTGTCCTCGTTGCAGCACTGCACTTTATGACACGCCATACTGCTCTGTGAATGGTATGTTAGCCCTATGTATTTCGGCATTAGTGTTTTATTTCCCTGCTAATTTTTTACCCGTACTCGAGATCCACTTTTTCGGCAGTATTCGTACTACCACGGTTTTCCAAGGGGCATTTGCAGTATTTGACCAAGGCTATTGGGTTGTAGGTGTCGCCGTACTTGCCGCAGCTGTGATAGGTCCAGGCTTATTACTGTTATCGATATTGACACAGATTTTAATTGTGAAATGGGGATTGAGTAGCTTTTTTTGGCGTAACTCATTGAAGCAGTTGTTAAAATTTCATGGCGTCTTATCGCAGCTCACTATGCTGGAAATTTATGTGATCAGCTTCTTAGTTTCATCATTTCAGCTATCTGATTTTTCGGACATTTATTTTGGTATGGGCACATTTTGCTTCACTATGCTGTTTCTCGTGACCTTGTTTCTACAAAGAGAATACGACTTAGAACATATGTGGACGTTATTGGAAGGTCATAGCTGATATGAAACAACAAGGTAAAGATATCGGCCTATGTCTCTGTAAAGTGTGTCGCCAACTCAACAGCAGTGAACTCACGCACTGTCAGCGCTGTGAAACTGAGTTGCAAGTCAGAGACTATTCCAGCCTGCAAAAAAGTTGGGCTTTGTTGATTACCGCTGCCATCTTACTGGTGCCAGCCAACATTTACCCTATCACTATGCTGACCAATCAAGGGCAAGTGCGGCACGACACCATTTTTTCAGGCATTTTGCATTTAGTGCATTCAGATATGTTGCCTATTGCCATCATAGTGTTTACCGCCAGTATTTTAGTACCATGGATTAAAATCATCGGCTTATCCATTTATCTGTGTGCGATCAGCTTTGACATTCCGATTTCAAAAAAGAAATTGATGGTGGGTTTTCACATCATCGAATGGATTGGCCGCTGGTCAATGCTCGATTTATTTGTCATCTCAATCACAGTGGCATTAGTGAACATGGGACAATTACTCGACGCGAAACCCGCGCCTGCGGCTACCGCATTTGCCTTGGTTATTCTGTTAACTCAGTTAGCCGCAAAAGTTTTAGACACTCGTTTACTCTGGGATCGATTGGAACCTCAAGATGACACAAATTGAATCGCCGAAAGTTGTAAAGAAAAAACTCTTTTCGCCCATTTGGCTGCTTCCTATTGTCGCGTTGGCATTAGGTGCTTGGCTGGGCATTAAGAGCATTAAAGAATCGGGGGTTGAAATTCAAATTCACTTTCCGAGCGCCACTGGGATTGATGTAGGTAAAACCTTAGTCAAATACCAAGGTTTAACTGTCGGTAAAGTTAAAGACATTGGCATAGATGAAGATCTCAAAGGTGTGAACGTCAAGGTCATGATGGACTACCGCGCTAAACCTTTCTTGAATAAAGAAACCCTCTTCTGGCTTGTCACACCTAAAGCAAGTATTACAGGTGTTGAAGGCTTAGATGCGCTGTTTTCGGGTAACTATATTGCTATCCAACCAGGGAAAGGTAATGCCTCGACCTTTTTTGAAGCAGAACGCCAACCGCCGCCGATGCAAATCGGCTCAGAAGGTGTGATGGTCGAATTGACCTCCGATAAACTGGGTTCGCTCGATGTTGGCTCGCCAATATTTTTTCGCCAAATCCCCGTGGGTAGCGTGGTCAGCTATCGTTTAGATGGCAATCAAAGAGTCATTATCAGCGCTTTCATTCAAGAGCAATACGCGCGGTTAGTGAAGAAAAATTCTCACTTTTGGAATGTTTCTGGCGTCAAAATTGATGCTTCACTAACTGGGGTTAAAGTCAGTTCAGAGAGTTTGGCGTCCATTCTGGCTGGCGGCGTGAGTTTCAGCTCTGACGATAAAGCAGACATAGCTAAAAACGGTGACGTTTTTTCGCTTTATGATTCAGAAACCACCGCCCTTGGCGGCATAGAAATAAGCTTGACCATGGCTGACGCTAACGGTGTCGACAAAGGTACCCGCATCGTTTATCGCGGCATCAATATTGGCAGTATTTTAAGTAAACAACTCACGTCCAATGGTGTTACAGCCGTGGCTAAATTTGAATCTCAATACGGTTCACTGTTAACTAACGACGGCGTGTTTTGGCTTGAAGGTGCTGATATTTCCCTCTCAGGCATTAAGAATCCAGAACGCTTACTGACAGGTAGCGTGATCAACTTCCTGCCAGGCATCAACACCAAAAGCGCGATACCAAGCAGCTTTGCCTTACAAGCCAAAGCGCCTGATTTACTGCAATCGAAGAAGCGTTTCTTGACCTTAACCTCAGCCGAAAACATGGGCATTTCAGCGGGCGCTCAAGTTCGCTTCAAGCAAATCCCCATTGGTTCCGTGCTTACAGTTAAGTTAACCAAAGATTTATCGGCGGTGGAATACCAACTCGAGCTACAACCTGAGTTTGCCAGTCTAATACGCAGCGACAGCTATTTTGTGCCTGAGTCGGCATTAACGGTAAACGCATCGTTAGACGGGGTCTCAGTCAAAGCAAGGGATTTTACAACGCTCACTCAAGGTGCAGTTAGCTTGATCCAAGGTCATAGCGACACACCTTTAGCTGCTAACAGCGCTCTGACCCTCTTTAGCTCTGTGGATGCCGCGACAGTTTTTTATGATCGTCAGCAGCAAGTGCATTTAACGTTAATCAGTCAAGATGGCGCCGATGTCAGCCAAGGCTCACCGATTTACTATAAAAAAATGCAAATTGGCACAGTTGACTCAGTGAACTGGCAAAGCAAAACCGAAGACTTCGCTATCAAGCTCGCCATAGACAAACAATTTCAACCCTTGCTGAAAAAGCCAAAAGTATTCTGGCGTAACAGCGCCGTTGATATCAGTGCCAGTCTTGCCGGTATTGATGTCGCTGTTGCCCCGCTACAAGGGGCATTAAAGGGCAGTATCAGTCTGGGACTGCTTGATAGCAATGACAAAGCCAGCAATGCAGCTAACTTAAAACTCTATGAGAGCAAGCAGTTGGCATTAACTCAGGCGCAGGCGATTCGCCTCACATTACCCGCCTCCAGCAAACTGACGGCCAAGGCCGCGATTCGCTATCAAGGTCATCAAGTGGGTGAAGTGTCGCAGGTGAAGCTAAATGCGGATCTCAATACACTCACAGCTAGCGCATATCTCTACGGGGAGTATGCCGAACATTTCAGCCGCAGTGACTGTGAATATCATTTAGTGGATGCACAAATTTCTCTGGCGGGGATCAAAGCGCCAGAAACGCTGATCACAGGTCCTTACATAGGAGTCTTACCGGGTAAGGGCAGTCAAAAAGCGACCCAGTTTGTTGCCAACCTCGCCGCCAGCAGTTATGCCAATGTTGCCGAAGATGCGCTGAAATTCATTCTAGAAGATACTAGCCTAGGCTCAATGAAAGTCGGCACACCTATCTTCTTCCGAGGGATTAAAGTCGGTCAAATCGACGGTTATAGCCTATCGACACAGGGGAATAGTGTATTGATGCAGGCCCATATTGAGCCGCAGTACAGTCACTTAGTGAATCAAAGCAGTCAGTTCTGGGATGCCTCGGGGATTAAAGTCGATGTCGGCCTCTTCTCTGGTGCCCAAATCGAAGCGGGCTCGCTGGAAACCTTACTCGCTGGCGGCATCAATGTGGCGACTAAGAACACGACTCAAGGGGATAATCGTTTAGCGACTGGCACAGTATTAAGATTGCAACACAAAGCCGAAAACGAATGGCAGCAATGGGCACCCGCCCAGTAATTCTTTTCATCAAAATACTTACACCAACGCACTAATATTAAAGCTCTTACAAATAAATCAGGCGCATAATGCGCCTGATTTATTTTTAGCTTCTCGCAATATTATTGACACATTCTAAGTCGCTCAACACTCTAGCCCCCTTATCCATAAAACCAATAACAAACGGCAATCGCGGCACTGATCCCCGCAAAGTCCGCAGTTAAACCGCAAGCCAAGGCGTGGCGTCCATGGCGAATACCCACAGAACCAAAATACACAGCGAGAACATAGAAAGTGGTTTCAGTACTACCCTGAAAAATCGCCGCTAATCGACCCGCAAAGGAATCTACTCCGTGGTGATCCATTGTCTCAAGCATCATAGCTCTAGCGCCTGAGCCACTAAAAGGTTTCATCAGCGCGGTCGGCATAGCATCGACAAAACGCGTATCGAAACCTAATATCCGCACACCAGTGGCAATCAACTGCAACAGATAATCCAAGGCGCCGGATGCGCGCAGTAAACCAATCGCTAATAACATGGCGAGCAAATAAGGGATCAGCCGGATAGATTGGGCAAAACCCGCCTTCGCGCCTTCAATAAACTCATCATAAACCGCCACCTTGCGAATGCCCGCAACAATCACGAAGGTAAATACCAATAACAGCAAGATACCATTGCCCATTGCCGTCGACACTGTGCCAATGGCATCAGCACTTAAAGTCATCAGATAAAAACCACTCGCCACTAACCCTGAGAGCATCAAGGCGCCATAACCGAGCACCACTGAGTTTAATAATGAAATTCGCTGCACTAACGCCACAACCAGCAAACCCGACAATGTCGATGCAGAAGTGGCCAGTAAAATCGGCAAAAAAATATCCGCAGGCGCAGCGGCACCTTGCTGGGCACGGTAAAGGAATACCGTCACAGGCACTAAGGTCACAGAGGAAGTATTGAGTACTAAAAATAAGATTTGCGCATTGGTCGCCACGGTTTTTAGCGGATTTAAACTCTGCAAATCATGCATCGCCTTTAAACCAAGTGGTGTGGCGGCATTATCTAACCCAAAGATATTCGCTGTTAAATTCATCGTGATACTGCCAAAGGCGGGATGCCCCTTGGGCACTTCAGGCATCAAACGGCGCAGTAATGGCTCAAACACAAAGGCAATAGCGCCGACAACGCCAGCCTTTTCCCCTACCTGCATCAATCCCATCCACAGAGAAAGCACGCCAATCAGCCCAAGAGAAATTTCAGCGGCAAGCTTAGCACTCGCAAATAATGCGGCGACTGAAGCCGATAATACTTCTATATGTCCATTGAATAACTGCACTGCTATTGCAAGCAATGCCGTGATAAAAAAAGCCAACCACACGCGATTCAGCACGCTAATCCCCTTATTTTTATTTGTTTTTATTCTATTAGCTCATGGCTACTGAGTGCTAGCTTTATGGCGACTCATTCCAATATCGCTCAAATCGTCAGAGCATAAACATTAAATCACAATAGCAGCCTTGGCTGCTCGGGAGAAAATCTCAGACCCAATAAGGGATTATGATATACTCGCGCCAGTTGATACACAGTCTATTTTCCTATGGTTCAATGAAATCAATGGTCCAATTAAATCAAAATTTTATCGATACAATCACCCAAGAACTCCCCGCCCATTTATCCATGGACGAGTTTATTGCCGCCTGCGACAGGCCGCTTAGACGTTCAATTCGGGTCAATACCTTAAAAATCAGCAGCGACGACTTTAAGACCTTGATGCAACCTAAGGGCTGGACGTTCGATCCTATTCCTTGGTGTGAAGACGGATTTTGGATCAGTTACGACGAAGAAGAACAACTCGGCAATGCCTTAGAGCACATTCAGGGCCTATTCTACATTCAAGAAGCCAGCTCTATGTTGCCGCCGACCGCACTTTTTACACCGAATGCACATTGGCAGTGCGTTCTCGATCTTGCCTCCGCGCCGGGTTCAAAAACCACTCAAATGGCCGCATTTATGCAAAACCAAGGCTTATTAGTGGCAAATGAGTATTCGGCAAGCCGCGTAAAAGTATTACACGCCAATGTGCTACGCATGGGCGCGAGCCACTGCGCCCTCACCCATTTCGATGGCCGTGTATTTGGCGAATACCTATACGAAAGTTTTGATGCCGTGCTTATCGATGCGCCCTGTGGCGGTGAAGGCACAGTGCGTAAAGACGCCGATGCACTAAAACACTGGAGCCTAGACGATGTGCTGGCGATTAGCGAAACCCAAAAAGCCTTAATCGAATCGGCGTTTCTCGCCCTGAAACCCGGCGGTACTTTAGTCTACTCAACCTGCACCTTAAACCGCCTCGAAAACCAAGGCGTGTGCGAGTATTTAAAGCAAGTCTACGGCGATGCGGTGCAATTTGAATCCTTAAGCGATTTATTTGATGGCGCAGATCGAGCTACAACGCCCGAAGGCTTCTTACATGTCTGGCCACAGATTTACGACAGTGAAGGTTTCTTTGTCGCTAAATTGAAAAAAACCGCCTCAGTGCCGCGTTTACAGCCTGAGCCTAAACTGCAGAAAAACTTCCCCTTCACGCCCGCATCAGCGAAACAAGCCCAAGGGATCAAAGACTATTTTCAGCAGGATTTAGGCATCAGCTTACCGGACGAACTCATCATGGTTCGCGATGATGAATTCTGGCTATTCCCGCATGAATTCAACGCTTTTATCGGCCGTATGCGCTTTCAGCGTATTGGCATTAAACTCGCCGATAACAGTAAACACGGCTTTAAAGTCCGCCATGAAGCGATTATTGCATTAGCAGGAAAACAGCTCAGCCCAACCGCAAAAACGGTCGATGTGAGCGATGTTGAAGCGAAAGAGTATTTGATGGGGCGAGATATTGCCCTAAACACCGCAGTGAAAGCTCAAGGTGAAGTGATCGTCTGTTATGGCGGTGCACCATTAGGCATGGCGAAACATTTAGGCAATAAGTTAAAAAACAACCTACCCAGAGACTTAGTGAAAGATAAAGTGTTACTGCTACCAGAACAGACAAAATCGTTATAATTTCGCTGTTTTTTAGCGATAAATAACCTAAAAAAGGGGAAAGTGAGCGCGACTATAAGACAAAAGCTCGACTACACTGAGTCTATTGTAAAGCGTACTGCATGGCGCTTTCACCTGTAGCGCACGGCTCTTCAATGAGCCATTCCCCTAGGCCCAAACAGCTTTAATCGTTTTGGGCCTTTTTTTATGCCTGTACGCTAACAATCACGCTATCGCATAAAGTGATTCAAAGCACTTACTGCTAACGGCCAACTAAACGCGCTGCATCTTTGAATAAATTAAAAAAGTTATTGCTGGTGTATTCAGCAAGATCTTCATAACGCTCACCTCTAAGCTCTGCCACAAACTCAGCCACATCACGCACATAGGCAGGCTGATTCTCTTGTCCACGGTGTGGGATCGGCGCCAAATAGGGCGAGTCCGTTTCAACCAACAGGCGATCCTGAGGCACTTTGCGGATAACGGTTCGTAGATCACCCGCATTTTTAAAAGTGACGATGCCAGAAACCGAAATATAAAAGCCGAGATCAATCGCCGCTTTCGCCATCTCCCAGTTCTCGGTAAAGCAATGCAGCACGCCGCCAACGTTATCCGCGTTGCCCTGCTTAAGCATATTGATCGTATCTTCACGTGCATCACGGGTATGGACAATTAAAGGTTTATTCACTTCGACCGCAAGGGTAATCTGCTGCTCAAAACATTGCTGTTGCAACAGCTTAGTGTCGTCTGCATAAAAATAATCTAACCCCGTTTCACCAATCGCGACCACTTTAGGATCGGTGGCAAAGCGGCGGATTTGCTCAACATCGAGGCCTTCTTTAACGTCTAATGGATGCACACCCGATGACAAAAATACCTGTTCGAAGGCTGCAACTTTATCTCGCATCGATTCAAATCCTTGCTGGCGTACATTCACGCACAACATATAGTCCACACCACGGGCTTTAGCATTAGCAAGAATCTGTTCTAAGGTTTGTTGATCAGGCGCCGCTTTGAGGCGATCGAGATGGCAGTGTGAATCAATAAGCACAAGGATTTCCAAGCAGAGTAACAAAGGACGACAAGGATACCCAGCCAAGGGATCGAGGTCAAATTCAACAGAAGTAAATAGCCAGTTTAGGCAATGAGCAAACGTTTAAACCAGATCAATAATGCAGGCTAACCTACATAGTGCAGGTTAGATCGCCAGAGGCGAGTTCGCGGGACAGTAACTTTTCGATATGGTGTTTATGGCTATCTGGCTCAGAAATAATTTTAATGCCAATCCCCACAGGGCGGCCACCCGACGCTCCTAAGGGATTAATCCACACCACAACACCACGAAATTCATTAGTGAGGGTTGCGCCGGGTAAACGATACGCAATCGTCAGCGGTTGGCCAAGATAATGACTTTCACTGGTCGCAATAAATAATCCTGCCGGCTTAATAAAAGGCATATAGGCACGATATAACTGATGTAAGGTATCAAAATTAACGACGAGATCTACCATGGCATATTACTTATTTGTTATCTCTCTATATTCTAAGACATAACTTTGACACAGGGCCAGATAATTGACGCTTGGCATTGTGCTTAAGCTATGACACATTCCCATGATCTTAGCCGCCAAATTCCCGAGCTGCGCATGAACAAACGCATCTTGATGGCTATTTTTCAGTAAAACCTGTCGTATAAGTAGGTACAAAACCTTAAGAACATCAATTATTTGTTGTTCACTTATTATTAACAAACTAGCACACAGATGACCAGACGACAAACTTTGTGCCCAATCTTTGCGAAATTGTAGCAAGGATTGATACCGACTCTGTTGGCTACTCTCAGACAGCAAGCTCTCAGCCAACTTTAACGGTCCACCCACCACACTCAAACACCAAGTTACATCCTCTTGAATACCACATCGCTGGGCAAGCCAGTTTTTGATGACCTCTCGACTAGGAACGACAAAAGGAATGCGTTGACAACGACTGCTAACCGTCGCCATCAAACGTGCAGGCGTATCCGACTGCAAAATAAGTAAGGTGTCTTTACCTGGCTCCTCAAGGGTTTTAAGGAGTGCGTTCGCGGCAGCGGAGTTAAGACGCTCGCTGTGGTGGATAATCGCTACACGCCTGCCACTTTGCTGTGCGGTGGCTGTCAGACGCGTACACAGCTCACGAATTTGATCGACTTTAATTTGATTGCCATCGGCGGCGATATGATAAAAATCAGGATGATTGCCCGCATCATAGAGCTGACAAGACTTACAAAAACCGCACGCGCCCACAGGCGTTGGCTGCACACACATAGCCGCGCGCGCCATAAACACACTCAGCAACTCACCACCATAGGCTGAATCAATGCCCACGAGTTGTGCGTGAGGTATTTTTTGACGCGCTAATTGAGCTAAAAATGCCTGCCTTGGCCCTTCGAGCCAAGGTAATTGCTCAGCCGTAAATCCGGACTCGGCTACCATACCATCGCCTGAAGCACGGCTAAGATATCTTTGTGCACTTCGGCCATAGTTTGGCTCGCGTCTATAACCACGATACTGTCATCTTCGCTGGCAAGTTTGAGATATGTAGCGCGTGCTCGCTCAAAGAAATCAATCGCTTGTTGCTCAATTCTATCAAGCTCACCACGTTTAGCTGCACGGGTAAGCCCAAGCTTAGGATCTAAATCTAAGTACAAAGTAAGATCGGGTTTAAATCCCTTTAGTGTTGCAGTGCTCACCGCTTCCACTAGCGGCATTAACCCTCTACCACCACCTTGATAAGCTAATGACGATAGATTGTGTCTATCACCCAATACCCATTGCCCTTGCGCAAGCGCGGGCTTTATGACATTAGCAACTAACTGAGCTCTGGCAGCATAAATGAGTAAACACTCGGCCTCATCACACAGGGGATCGTTCGCATCGGCAATCTTAACTAAATCACGGATACGTTCAGCCAATGGTGTACCGCCCGGTTCGCGGGTGCAAATCGGTGCTTTACCCGTATGCTTTTCAATAAAGTCGCGAATAAGGTTAATCGCACTCGACTTACCCGCGCCTTCTAAACCTTCAATAACGATAAATTTTGCAAAAACTGACATTGGATTTTCTTTCTCTGCATTTTTACTTTGGTGATTTTTCTGGCGTCGCTGGTTTTGTCTTACGCTGATAGACGTCTACAGCATGATTGTGTTCTTCAAGCGTGGTTGAAAACACATGGGTGCCATCGTTGCGCGATACAAAATAAAGGTAACTCACACTGGCGGGCTTAGACACGGCCATCAATGAGGCTTTACTCGGTGCAGCTATCGGCGTTGGCGGCAATCCAAAGATACGATAAGTATTAAAAGGCGTCTCTTCGACTAAATCTTTGCGGGTGATATTACCCTTATAGCGATCACCCATGCCGTAAATAACGGTCGGATCGGTTTGCAGACGCATACCTAGGTTAAGACGATTAACAAATACACCGGCGATTTGCTCACGCTCATGGGCTTGGCCGGTTTCCTTCTCAACTATCGATGCCAAAATCAGCATTTCATAGGGCGATTTTAACGGCAAATTTGGCGCCCGTTCTGCCCACGCTTTGGCAAGCTCCTGCTCCATCATTTTATAGCTTTGAGTCAGCATGACTTTAGCATCCGCCTCGGCGGTATAATGATAAGTGTCGGGGAAGAATTTTCCTTCAGGCAAACCAGAATCATCGCCTTCTGCCATCAATACCGCTGCAAATGCTTCTGGTGACATTTGTAAATGCGGAGCACTGGTAAGCTGTTGTTCCCATTCCACAATAGTTTTACCTTCAACTAAGGTCAAACTGAAGGTTTTTACTTTCCCAGCGATCAAATCATTGAGTAAATCAGTAATCGTTTGTGAAGGTGATATTTCATAAAGTCCCGTGCGAATTTTGGCAAGCTCAGGACGGAACTTAAGTAGCCACTTGAGTTTCCACGTATCTTGAATAACGCCGTCATCGGCAAGTTGCTGCGCCAGTTGATTTACACTGGTGCCGCGTTCAACCTTCAACTCTTTAGGCTCGCTGAGACTCAGCGGCGTTTGACTGTATTCGACAACCGTTTGATAGCCCCAAAAGGCACCCAAACAGACTAAGGTTAGCAAGGTCAACAGGGTTGAACTGGCGATAATAATGATTTTTTTCATAGAGTGAGTGAAAGTGTCTGTCTAAGTTGCGCGGTAATCGGAGCACGGGTGAACTTGAGCGAGTCTATCGCCAGTACATCCACAATCCCTAAAACGCTGTTAGTGATAAACGCTGAGTCAAATTCGATTAAACGCTCGGCGCCAACGGGCAAACATTCGATATTCATGTTCTGTTCAAGCAAGGCCAACATTATCTGTTCGCGCATCACACCCGCCACGCCACACAGGGCTAATGAAGGCGTGATAATGCGATTATCTTTGATAAAAAACACATTCGCCATCGAAGATTCAATCACATTCTCCTCGATATCTTTGACTAACCAGTCATCAAATCCCTGCGGTAAAGAGTGTGATTTAATCAAAACTTGTTCGAGTCGATTTAAATGCTTTATCCCTGCCAACAGAGGCTGCAAACCCAATCGTACCGACGAAGTTTTAAGGCTAATACCCTGTTGCTGCCACTGAGCATAATGGCCGGGGATAGTGTGAACTGAGACGATTTCAGTAGGATTAACCGTTTCTGGCGGTGTATAGCCACGGCCACCAGCACCACGGGAAACGATTAACTTAATGCAATGATGAGGATATTCAATAGCTAAGGTATTCAGTTGCTGTTGCAATGCTTTACTCATTTGCCATTGAAATCCAAGCCTTGCGGCGCCTGCGGTTAAACGGGCTTGATGGGCTTCAAAAAACATAATCCCCTCAGCGTCCGTTCGCATCGTTGCAAACAGACCATCACCGTAGGCAAGCCCTCGATCGGAAGGGTCGACACTTGCCTGCGATGCGCCATTCACCCAGAACACGCGTGTTAGTCCTGACTGATACGGCTAGCCACCGCTTCTTGCTGATCTTTGTACTTGGCACTTTTACGGGTGTTATAAGGACGTGCAACCGCATGATTTAAGCGTTCAAAGTTAAGCGCACCTATAGTCATGCGTGGACGCAAAGCTAAAGGCAACTTGCCGCTGTTATAAAACTCGAGCACAATTTTACCTTGCCAACCCGGATCGATACGGTGCGCCGTTACGTGTACCATCAGGCCTAAACGCGCTAGAGACGAACGGCCATCAAGCCAACCGACGATGTCGGCAGGTAAAGTTACGCTCTCGTAAGTCACAGCCAAAGCCAATTCGCCAGGATGCAAGAAAAATGCTTCGCCATCGGGGATTTCGATAATCTCACTCATCACCCGATCGAGCGCCGCTTGCATCTCAGCACTTGGACCACTCAAGTCGATAAAAGGCGCGGTATGATCTTTAAAGACGCGAAACTGTCCACCTAAGCGCACATCAACACTGACGCCTGAAATAGCTTCTATGCCTGGGCGAGGTTCTATTACGATAGTGCCGTTATCAAGGGCCTGTTCAATTTCGATATCGGTTAAGCGCATCTTGCCTATTACTCCTTGAGTTTTTATGTCGTTATTTTGCCAATAAATGTTGGATACGAGTCTTTAAAATATCGGTCGCAATACGATTTTTGCCGCCACGGGGAACGATAATATCGGCGTATTGTTTCGAGGGTTCGATAAACTGTAAGAACATAGGACGCACGGTTTTCTTGTACTGTGAAATCACAGATTCCATCGTACGGCCGCGCTCGGCCACATCACGAGTTAAGCGACGTAGGAAACAAATGTCCAGCGGTGTGTCCATAAACACACTCGCGTCCATCAGGGCACGTAACTTAGGATCGGTCAGCAATAAGATACCTTCTAAAATGATCACCTTTTTCGGTGTCATCTTTAAGGTTTCTGCAGTGCGTGTATGTTCTGTATAGCTATAACAAGGGATATCAACAGCTTCGCCAGACTTGAGCAACTGTAAATGCGTGCACAACAGTTGATGGTCCAGCGCTTTTGGATGATCGTAATTCGTTAATACCCGTTCATCCATGGATAAATGACTCTGATCGCGATAGTACGCGTCTTCATTAATTACCCCAATTTGATCTGTGCCTAAATCGCGGCGTAATTCGTCAAAAATCGTTTTGGCAATTAAACTTTTGCCCGATGCTGACGCGCCAGCAATTGCAATAATGACACACTGCTGAGAATTCATACCCTTAAACCTTACTCGTCATCTGAAACACTAATAGAAACTGTTTTCTGGCTTTGCTTTAAAGCCAATTCTGCGCCCACTTTACGGGCAATTTCCCGATAAAGAGCTGCGACTTCACTGTCAGGATCGGCAACGACGGTCGGCGCACCATTATCCATGGCTTCACGGATATTAATGTGCAACGGTAAAGCGCCTAACAGTGGAACTTGATAGCGTTCAGCGATTTTACTGCCGCCGAGAGTTCCAAATGGATGTTCTTTATGACCACACTCAGGACATAAATGGAAACTCATGTTCTCGACAATACCCAGCACAGGAATGTTCACTTTCTGGAACATATTGATGCCCTTCTTGGCATCGGCCAGCGCGATATCCTGCGGTGTAGTTACGATAACAGCGCCGCTCACAGGGACTTTTTGCGATAACGTGAGCTGAATATCCCCTGTGCCTGGTGGCATATCAACGACTAAATAATCCAGTTCTGGCCATTGGGTTTCATTCAGTAACTGGGCCAACGCGCCCGCGGCCATTGGGCCACGCCACACGGCAGCTTCATCACCACTGAGCATAAAACCAATCGACTGCGCGGCAATACCATGGGCACTGGCGGCTGTCATATGTTTGCCATCGGGGGAAAGCGGTCTGAAATTAGGGATACCTAACATCATAGGCACTGACGGGCCGTAAATATCCGCATCGAGAATACCCACCTGCGCACCTTCGGCCGCTAATGCCAAAGCTAAGTTCACCGCTGTGGTTGACTTACCCACGCCGCCCTTACCTGAGGCTACGGCAATCACTTGCTTCACATTGGCAATCGGCGCAATAGAAGATAACGCTGAGTAGGCTTTAGGTTGAAAATCGATTTCACACTCGACTTCATCAATAGCATCGAGCACCGCTAACTTATTCGTCAGCGCCATGACAGTGTCGCGATACTGAGTCATACAAGGGTATGGATAGACTAAGCCAAGCTGCAAACGCTTACCTTCCAATGCCAGCTTATTTACGCATCCTGCGCTCACTAACCCTTTCGCGAGATACGGGTCAACAAATGAATCGAGAATAGCCAGAACTGGCCCGAGAAGATCGTCATTCAGACGATAATCAGTTTGAGTTGAAGACAAAAGAATTACCCCCACCAATAAATTTGCCCAAGTGTACCAGATAATGCAGAAAACATTAGCGCAGATTTAGCTCAATTGGCTCAGGTTTTGATGAAAATCATCCTGTAATCGGTTAGTATCTCTACCAATATTTTTGGCCCACCACGATATTTGAGACAAGATGGCAACTTCACAACGTAAAATTCTCGTGACCAGCGCACTTCCCTATGCAAACGGACCGATACATTTAGGTCACATGCTGGAATACATACAGACAGATATCTGGTCGCGTTATCAAAAGCTTCGTGGACATGAGTGCCACTATATTTGTGCCGATGACGCCCATGGCACGCCAATCATGCTTAAAGCACAGCAATTAGGCATAGCGCCAGAAGACATGATTGCCCAAGTGAACAAAGAACATCAGCAGGATTTTGCCGATTTCAATATCGCCTTCGATAACTATCACAGCACCCACAGCGATGAAAACCGCGTACTGGCAAGTGATATTTATCTCAAGCTACGTGCGAATGGCTATATCAAGAGCAAGAGTATTTCTCAGCTGTTCGATCCTGAGAAATCCATGTTCCTGCCAGACCGCTTCGTAAAAGGCACTTGTCCTAAGTGTAAGTCACCGGATCAATACGGCGATAACTGTGATGCCTGCGGCGCGACTTACAGCCCAACTGAGCTCATCAATCCAAAATCAGCGGTATCGGGTGCGACACCAGTGATGAAAGACACTGAGCACTTTTTCTTCGACCTGCCCGCCTTCGAAGGCATGCTAAAAGAGTGGACTCGCTCTGGTGCCCTGCAAGTCGAAATGGCCAATAAACTCGACGAATGGTTCGAGCAAGGATTGCAGCAATGGGATATCACCCGTGATGCACCGTATTTTGGTTTCGAAATTCCCGATGCGCCAGGCAAGTATTTCTACGTTTGGCTAGATGCGCCTATCGGTTATATGGGTTCGTTCAAAAACCTCTGTGACAAACGCCCTGAGCTGAGCTTTGAGGAATTCTGGGGCAAAGATTCAACCGCCGAGGTGTATCACTTCATCGGTAAAGACATAGTCTACTTCCACAGTCTGTTTTGGCCTGCCATGTTACACGGCTCAGGTTACCGCCAGCCAAACAGCGTCTATGCCCACGGCTATGTGACGGTCAACGGCGCTAAGATGTCAAAATCCAAAGGCACTTTCATCAAGGCGCGAACTTATTTAGATCATTTAGATCCTGAATATTTACGTTACTACTACGCCGCCAAACTCAGCAGCCGTATCGACGATTTAGATTTAAATCTCGAAGATTTCGCCCAGCGCGTGAATTCAGACTTAGTCGGTAAGCTAGTGAACTTAGCCTCGCGCACCGCAGGTTTTATCACTAAACGTTTCGATGGCAAGCTAGCGAAAATTAACGACACCACACTGACTGAGGCGTTTCTAGCCAAGCAAGAGGTGATTGCCGAATTTTACGAGTCGCGCGAATACGGCAAAGCAATGCGCGAAATCATGGCACTGGCGGATATTGCTAACGGTTTTGTAGCCGATGCTGCGCCTTGGCAAATGGTAAAACACGATGATCAACAGGAAGCGGCCCATCAAGTGTGTTCAAATGCCTTGAATCTGTTCCGTATTCTAGTGACGTATCTCAAACCTGTATTGCCACGTTTAGCCCAAGATGTGGAAGCCTTTTTCCAACTACCGCTCACTTGGAGTGCATTGAACCAAGATTTAGCGGGTCATGAAATCGCGCCATTCAAAGCCATGATGCAACGTGTTGAGCTGGATAAAGTCAATGCTATGGTTGCCGACTCCAAGGATAACCTGCAAGTCACGGCCGATGCACCAAAGACGGCTGCGCCTGAAAAAACGGTTGAATCATCTAATGTCAGCAGTGAGCCTCTGGTTAACGATCCTATCAGTGAAACCATCAACTTTGATGATTTTGCGAAAATCGACCTGCGTATCGCTCGTATCGTGAAAGCCGAGCATGTTGCTGACGCAGACAAGTTACTGAAGTTGCAGCTCGACATAGGTGGCGAAACACGCCAAGTGTTTGCTGGGATCAAATCGGCCTATTCGCCAGAAGACCTTGAAGGCAAACTAACTGTGATGGTGGCTAACTTAGCACCACGTAAGATGCGTTTTGGCATGTCAGAAGGCATGGTTTTGGCCGCTGGCCCTGGTAGCAGCGATCTGTGGATTTTAGAACCCCATGAAGGCGCACAGCCTGGCATGCGGGTTAAGTAATCTGCGCTAGATAACGCTCGAAAAATCAATAAGGCCGCATTTTATGTGGCCTTATTTGTTGGTATCGATTGTTTGAGCCGATTCGTGGTCGCAAGTGTCACGCAGTCTTTTAAAAGACTGAGTTTAAGCCATTTAATTTTAACTGAGTGGTTTAAGAGACCGAGTTAAAACTCGTATTTCTATCGACAAGATATTCACGGCAATGTGACATTCATATCAGTGACAAGTCTAAAATCGACGCAGTGCTAAATGAATAATTCGAGGAGTCGTTATGGGAAATATCGTTGAGCAGTTGCTGTTTTCTGCCTCGATTACGGGTCCAATCTGTTTGATGTTAGCACTCGGTGTGATCCTAAAACGCACCCAAATCATCAATGAAAACTTTATTGATGTTGCATCAAAATTAGTCTTTAACGTGACGCTGCCAGCCTTGCTGTTCCTTAGCATTATTAGCTCCAATCACGATCTCGCCTCCAGTGCGCCCTTGATTGGCTATGGTTTAGTGGCCAATTTCCTGTTTTTTATACTCTCCACCTATGCAACTGGGCGGCTATTTCCCAAGCACAAAGACCAAGGTGTGATCATTCAAGGGGGATTTAGAGCCAATACCGCCATTATCGGCTTAGCTTACGTTTCCAACGCCTATGGGAGTTCTGGTGTTGCCTTAGCCGCGGTCTATGTTGCCTCAATGACGCTGCTGTATAACATTCAAGCGGTTATTTGCCTAAGCCCTAAAGGTGAAGAATCCAGCCAACGTGCATTTGGCGTGATCATCAAGACCATCACCAAAAACCCGTTGATCATTGCCATTATGGCAGGCATGTTGTTCTATTTGCTTGCTATTCCAATACCGAAAATGGTGCTCGATGCGGGCCAATACTTTGCCAATATGACCCTCCCACTAGCGCTACTGTGCACTGGCGGTTCGCTCGATATTGGTTCACTCAAACATGAAAAGCATTCAACTTGGTTCTCGACCGCATTGAAACTGATCTTTGCCCCGCTTTTTATCTCGATTGGGGCCTTGCTGTTGGGTTATCGAGGGATTGAGTTAGCAATGGTCTTTTTAATGAGTTCTGCGCCCACCGCAGCCGCAAGCTATGTGATGGCGCGCGCCATGGGTGGCAATGCGCCCCTTGCGGCCAATATTATTGCGCTAACCACAGTCTGCTCGCTGATCACGTGCACCTTAGGCATCTTTATACTGTCCACTTTGGGGCTGATCTAGCAGCTAAAGGCTAAGAGCTGATTGGCACAAACGCTAGAGAAACGGATTTGAGTGACTATAAGTAATAATAAACCACAATAAAAAAGGCGAGCCATGCTCGCCTTTCGTTTAGGAATAAAACAGTTAGATGGTCATCATAAGCCGCTTTATGAATGGATTAGACCGGATTAGTGATATCCACAAAATGGTGCACGAGATCAAACTCGCGGGCGAGGTGACGGCCTAAGGCTTGAATACCAAAACGTTCTGTCGCATGGTGCCCCGCCGCAAAATAATGTATGCCCTGCTCTACCGCACTGTGGAACGTTCGCTCGGACACTTCACCACTGATAAACGCATCCACACCTAAACTCGCCGCAACATCGATATAATCCTGCGCGCCACCAGTACACCAAGCTACATGTTGGATCTTAGCATCGCTATCACCAATGTGCAGTGGGGCTCTGCCTAACGCATTCTCAAGGGTGTGAGAAAATTCGCTAGCACTGACTGCAAGATCAAGTTTTCCACGCCACAGTAGCCCCTGAGCCACATCTTCGATGGCTTCTGCGTCAATGATCCCAAGCTGTCTCCCCAAAGTCGCGTTATTACCGAGCATTGGGTGGGCATCTAAGGGTAAATGATATCCAAACAAGCTAATATCATGCTTGAGCAGCGCCTTAATTCGGCGTTGTTTCATGCCTGTGATCACTTCAGGCTCATTCTTCCAAAAAAAGCCGTGATGAACCAATATCGCATCGGCGTTTAATCGAATCGCTTCATCGATCAAGGCCTGACACGCTGTCACGCCCGTGACTAAGGTGCGGATCTCATCCTTGCCTTCTACCTGCAGCCCATTGGGTGCGTAATCCTTAAAGGCCGACACATGTAAAAAATCGGCTAAATATTGGCTTAGTTCTGTCCGTGTCATTGCATTACCGTCCGTTACTCAAGATGACCATTTACTGAAGATGAGAATTTATCCAATATGAGACAATCGCTTACATCGCGATATCAACACGCACGCCACCTTGCAGGTATACCACTCGAACTCTGTCACCCGCGTTAAACGTCATGCCAGCATCGTAATCTTGGATCACCATGACCTGAGTACCATCTTCTTGATTGATCATCAGTTCCACCAGCTTAAACGATTGCACGCTAGTACCACTGCCATAACGGTTACCGATACCCCCACCAATCAAAGCACCTAAAATCGTCGCCACATCTCGACCCGAACCGCCACCAAACTGATTACCAATCACCCCACCCGCTAAGGCGCCGCCGAAGGTTTTCCAACCTTGATTACGGTCTTCAATTAACTGGGTTTCGGTGATATTACGTACCGAAGTGATATCGCCATAGAGTACTTTCTCAACTGGCACGGCTTGATTGCGATCATAGCCAGCATTAGCGGGACTGATGATAAAAGCAAAAATAAACATAAAGCTTGCTAGAGTAGGTTTCCACATATCTGAATTTCCGCTAACTTAATAATAAGGTCTATAACTAAATCATACTCAATTGTGAAGTCACTGTCTTTCCTGAATCACGAATTTGACGCTTTTCCTTCGCCCGAGCTCGCCTTAACCGATCCTAATGGTTTATTGGCTATCGGCGGCGACTTACGTCCTGAACGTTTACTCTCTGCTTACTACAACGGTATTTTTCCTTGGTTTAATTCTGACGATCCCATCCTGTGGTGGTCGCCGGATCCCCGCGCCGTGTTTATTCCAGGTGAAATTCACATCAGCACCAGCCTGCGTAAGTACTTAAAAAAGCAACCTTGGCGGATCACTATCAATCACGCTTTCACCGATGTGATGGCAGGATGCGCGCAGCCAAGAGAAAAACAGAGCGGCACTTGGATCACCCAAGAAATTCAAATGGCCTATCGCGAATTGCATCACACAGGTCATGCTCACTCCATTGAAGTGTGGGAAGGTGAACGTTTAATCGGTGGGCTTTACGGCTTAGCGATCGGCCAAGTATTTTGCGGCGAATCCATGTTTCACCGTAAAACCAATGCGTCCAAGGCCGCCGTTGCCGCACTGCAACAACATTTACTCAAGATGGGATTCAAACTCATCGACGCACAAGTGATGAATCCCCACCTAGAAAGTTTGGGAGCTAAAGCTATTAAACGCATTGATTTTATAACGTTACTGAGCGAACTGAGAAACAATCCCGTGGACCCAAATACTTGGGCCACTAAAGAGGTCATCCTTGAACTCGAGTAAAGCATCGATCGCTATCGGTATCAGTCAAATATTTCCCTGCAGCTACCTTGATGGCCAGCAGGAGCAGCTACTCGTCATCCAAGAAGATACGCTCGATCCCATTTTATTTGAGCGTTTGCTCGCGGTAGGTTTTCGCCGCAGTGGTAGCTCTATCTACAAACCACGCTGCCCTAGATGCAGTGCATGCCAACCAATCCGTGTGCCAACGCATGAATTTGTCCCATCGAAACGCCAAAAACGCACTTTAGCAAAAAACCAAGATCTGACTTGGCGAATTACATCGGAGCAAACCGCCGAGCAATATACGCTATATGAACATTACATTCGTGGGCGACATTTTGACGGCCCCATGTTTCCCCCGAGTGAAGATCAATATAATCACTTTCTTTTTTGCTATTGGTTACCGCCAACGTTTATCGAAGTCTATGATGGAAATAAATTATTGGCAGTTGCGGTCACTGATAGCTTGCCCAATAGTCTTTCGGCAATTTACAGCTATTTTGACCCCGACGAAGAACATCGCTCCCTCGGCGCACTGTTGATTTTAATTCAGTGTCGACTGGCGAAACTCATGAATAAAGAATTTGTTTATCTCGGATATCAAATAGATGAAAACCGTAAAATGTCTTACAAGCGTTTGTATCGCCCTTATCAAATTCTGACACCGACGGGCTGGGAGTATTCCCAAGTTTGCTAAGTACTTCCCCTTTACAGCGGGGGGAATTTGGGGCATGATACGCCCGTTTTTTATATTCGAAGGCTAATGGGATAATTAATTAATGGCGAAAGAAGACAACATTGAAATGCAAGGCACTATCCTTGAAACCTTGCCAAACACAATGTTTCGTGTAGAGCTTGAAAATGGTCATGTGGTGATAGCCCACATTTCAGGCAAAATGCGTAAAAACTACATCCGGATCCTCACTGGCGATAAAGTTACCGTCCAGCTGACTCCTTATGATCTGACCAAAGGTCGCATTGTCTTCCGCGCACGCTGATATAGCCTCTTAGATTTAAAAACCCGGCAAGGCCGGGTTTTTTTGTTTGCGAAAGATGAAAAAAATGGCTGCAATTGCAGCCATTTTTATGTCTAAAACTAACGGATAATCAAGCATTAAGCTTTTGTTGTAGCTTTTTCGTGACGTTCGGTACGAATGACAATCTCGCCCTCCTTCACATCCACATACGCAACACCGCCTGACTCTAAGACACCAAATAAGATCTCGTCTGCCAATGGACGTTTGATCAATTCGGTCACGACCCGAGCCATTGGACGTGCGCCCATGTTCTTATCGTAGCCTTTCTCGGCCAACAAGGTTCTGGCTTCGTCGCTGACTTCCAAAGTAACGTGTTTTGCATCCAACTGAGCCTGCAATTCCACCAAGAATTTATCGACCACTTTGGCGATAATCGTCATATCCAAATGATTGAACCAAATGATGGAATCGAGACGATTTCGAAATTCTGGCGAAAATACTCGATTAATTTCAGATAATGCATCTTGGGTGTGATCTTGCTGGGTAAAGCCAATCGACTTACGAATAGTCTCCTGTACACCCGCGTTAGTGGTCATCACCAAAGTCACATGTCTGAAGTCCGCCTTACGACCATTGTTATCGGTCAAAGTACCGTGATCCATCACCTGCAACAGCAGGTTATAGACATCACGGTGGGCCTTCTCAATTTCATCCAATAGCACGACACAGTGCGGATTTTTAATCACAGCATCCGTGAGCAAGCCACCTTGGTCATAACCCACATAACCAGGAGGCGCACCAATCAGGCGTGACACTGTATGGCTTTCCATGTACTCAGACATGTCAAAGCGCACCAGTTTCATCCCCAAGCAGTTGGCCAGTTGGTTAGTGACTTCGGTTTTACCCACACCGGTGGGACCGGCGAATAAGAAGCTCCCCACAGGTTTTCGGTCAGCACCTAAGCCACTGCGCGATAAGCGAATGGCCGAACTCAGACTCTCAATGGCCTTATCTTGGCCAAAGACCACCATCTTAAGGTTACGCTCAAGGTTACGCAGTAAGTCCTTATCAGTAGCGGATACCGACTTCTCAGGGATACGTGCCATTTTCGCCACAATCGACTCAATCTCGGCCTGGCCTATGGTCTTTTTACGTTTGCTCATAGGCAACATCACCATACGCGCACCCGCTTCATCAATCACATCGATGGCTTTATCGGGTAAATGCCTGTCGTTGATGTGCTTGGCCGACAATACTGCAGCGCTGCTGATCGCGGCCTGAGTATAACGAACACCATGATATTCTTCGTATTTAGACTTAAGCCCCATCAAAATCTTAGTGGTTTCTTCCACTGAAGGCTCATTGATATCCACCTTTTGGAAACGACGTGCAAGTGCGCGGTCTTTCTCAAAAATACTTTGATATTCTTGGAAAGTTGTCGAGCCCATGCAGCGCAAGTTACCGCTAGATAGTAAAGGTTTCAGCAGATTAGAGGCATCCATTACGCCGCCAGAGGCCGCGCCCGCACCGATAATGGTATGGATCTCATCGATGAATAGGATGGCATGCTTATCAGCCGCCAGTTCTTTTAACAGGTTCTTAAAGCGCTTTTCAAAGTCGCCGCGATACTTAGTTCCCGCCAGCAGTGAACCTAAATCCAAGGAATACACTGTGGCTTCAAGCATCACATCGGGCACTTGTTTATTGACGATACGATACGCCAACCCTTCGGCAATCGCCGTTTTACCTACACCCGCCTCACCCACTAACAGTGGATTATTTTTACGGCGACGGCACAGGGTTTGAATCGCGCGCTCAATTTCTTGGTCGCGACCAATCAGTGGGTCGATGATCCCTTGCTTTGCAAGTTGATTTAAGTTGGACGCAAATTGCGACAACATACTGCGCTCTTCGCTGCCTTCGCCCTGATCTTCAACACGTTCTTGATCTTGATGTGACTCAGCATCATCATTTTTGGCGAAACCATGGGAAATAAAATTCACTACATCGAGGCGACTAATGTCGCAGCGGCGCAGTAAATACACGGCTTGGGATTCTTGCTCACTGAAAATGGCGACTAACACGTTAGCGCCGTTCACTTCATTGCGACCCGATGACTGCACATGGAATACTGCCCGTTGCAGCACTCGCTGGAACCCAAGCGTCGGCTGAGTTTCTTTGTCATCATCAATATCGGCAATGATTGGGGTTGTTTGTTGGATAAAGCTTGCCACTTCATCTCTGAGTTTATCTAGATTCGCTCCACAGGCGATTAACGCTTCTTGAGCCGCAGGATTGTCGATCAGAGCTAATAACAGATGTTCCACTGTCATATACTCGTGACGCGCGTCTCTGGCTTGCTGAAACGCCAGATTTAAGGTGACTTCCAGATCTTTGTTCAGCATAAGCACCCCCAAAATTAACAACAGACTACAGAGTAAAGCGGTTTTATGCTTTCTCTAACGAACACAGTAACGGATGTTGGTTTTGTCTTGCAAATTGATTTACTTGTATCACCTTAGTTTCTGCAATCCCAAACGGGAAAATACCGCAAATTCCTTTTCCTTGGTGATGGATCGTCAACATGATATCGGTCGCTTCCTGCTCGTTCTTGCGAAAGAAAACCTGCAAAACTTCAATCACAAAATCCATTGGGGTGTAATCATCATTATTGAGTACCACCTTATACATCGAAGGCGGCATTAACTCTGATTCGACACGTTCTTCAACGTGTTCAATATTTCCTATCTTTGCCATTTTTTAATACTAGCCTCTCGTGTTGGCCTCTTCCAATTGATCCGTTCAAATTAATCAGTTGTTACCTCTTTGTTAATTTTAGCTTGACTTCCGCATTTACTCCTTACATTCTGTTGTGCAGACGGTGAACGAATACCCGTCTATACAGGTTTTACTATCTTACTGGTAAGTAGACAACAGAAGGAAGTGGAAGTATGGCAAGCGGAACTGTTAAATGGTTCAACAACGCCAAAGGATTCGGGTTTATTTGCCCTGATCAAGGTGGTGAGGACGTTTTTGCACACTATTCTACCATTGAAATGGAAGGCTATCGAACTCTAAAAGCAGGCCAACCCGTTCAATTTGAAGTAGAAGCCGGTCCAAAAGGGATGCACGCTTCAGCCATTTCACCAACAAAATAACGTTTGGTGAGGCCAATGATCTAAAAGGCAGGGACTTGTCCCTGCCTTTTTATTGCTGCGTGTTTCATCAATTCTCACCACTTAATGCTGCATCGTTCATCATCATTTCGCATGAATTTAATTCAAGTTCAATCGCCACATATCACCCATGGCATCCAAGCAAAAAGATTTTATCATCGGTCTCGACAGCAAATTTAGGGTATAAAAAAGGATCTGCAATGCAGACCCTTTTTTTAAATCAGTCTAATGACTTACAACTTTACATCACCTTAGATGGCCCACACTGACGCGCACGCCATCTAAAAGTGATAACGAGCTAAATTAAGCAATCAACAGCTTGTTCAACGTCTCGCTTGGGCGCATGGCTTTTTCAGCCTTAGCCGCATCTAAACGGTAGTAACCACCTAAATCGACTGGTGCACCTTGTGCCGTCGCTAATTCAGCCACAATCACTTGCTCATTCGCCGCGAGCGCATGCGCTAACGGAATGAAGTGAGCTTGTAACTGCTCATCGCCCGTTTGCGCTGCTAAGGCTTGTGCCCAGTACATGGCTAAGTAGAAATGGCTGCCACGGTTGTCTAACTCACCGACTCTTCTTGATGGCGATTTGTTGCCATCTAAGAATAGGCCAATGGCTTGATCTAAAGTATCGGCTAACACTTGGGCTTTTGGATTGCCCACGGTTTGGCTTAAATGCTCAAGAGACGCCGCCAGAGCCAAGAATTCACCGAGCGAATCCCAGCGTAAGTGACCTTCTTTCTCAAGCTGTTGCACGTGTTTAGGCGCACTACCACCCGCACCTGTTTCAAATAGACCGCCGCCGTTCATTAATGGAACGATTGACAGCATTTTAGCACTGGTGCCTAGCTCTAGGATTGGGAACAAGTCAGTCAGGTAGTCACGTAGAACGTTACCCGTAACTGAAATGGTATCCTTACCTTCTTTGATGCGAGCCAAAGACAAACGCGTCGCGTCTTCTGGAGACATGATGCTGATATCTAAGCCATCAGTGTCATGTTCTGGCAGGTATTGCTGCACTTTTGCAATGATTTGCGCATCGTGGGCACGTTTGCTATCTAACCAGAATACTGCGGGTGTATTGCTTAGACGGGCACGGCGCACGGCCAGTTTTACCCAATCACGGATAGGTGCGTCTTTAACTTGGCACATTCTCCAGATATCGCCCGCTTCCACGTTATGGCTCATCAATACCTTACCGCTGGCATCGACAACGTTGACCACACCGTCAGCAGGAATTTCAAAGGTCTTATCGTGGCTGCCGTACTCTTCGGCTTTTTGCGCCATCAAGCCCACGTTTGGCACGCTGCCCATGGTTTTAGGATCAAAAGCGCCGTGCTCTTTACAAAAAGCAATCGTTTCTTGGTAAATACCCGCATAGCAACGATCGGGGATCATGGCTTTAGTATCATGCAGTTGACCGTCTGGTCCCCACATTTGGCCAGATGAACGAATCGCAGCGGGCATAGAAGCATCGATAATGATGTCGCTTGGCACGTGTAAGTTGGTAATGCCCTTGTCAGAATCAACCATAGCCAATGCTGGACGCGCTGCGTAAACCGCCGCGATATCCGCCTCTACTTCTGCACGGGCATCTGCTGGCAAAGTCGCGATTTTGGCATAAACATCCCCAAAACCGTTGTTAACATCCACACCTAACTCAGCGAATAACACTGCATGTTTGTCAAATACTGGCTTGAAGAACACCTTCACGGCGTGACCAAACATAATAGGATCAGACACTTTCATCATAGTGGCTTTCAGATGCAGCGATAACAGCACATCTTCAGCTTTAGCGTTTTCAATTTCACGTTCGTAGAAGCTCACTAGGGCTTTTTTACTCAATACTGCTGCATCGATAATTTCGCCAGCCAGCAACTTAAGACCAGATTTGAGCACCACTTCTTGACCATCTTTTTGCGTCAGCACGATATTTACGCTGCCAGCATCAGATAAAGTCACAGACTGCTCGCTACCGTAGAAGTCACCTTCGGTCATATGAGCCACATGTGACTGAGAATCTTTGGCCCATTTACCCATGGAATGCGGGTTTTTCTTGGCGAAGTTTTTCACCGATAATGGCGCGCGGCGATCTGAGTTACCTTCACGCAGTACAGGGTTTACCGCACTGCCTTTGATCTTGTCGTAACGGGTTTTAATTGACTTTTCAGCGTCGGTTTTTGGCTCATCCGGATAGTGAGGGATGTCATAACCTTTTTGCTGCAGTTCAAGGATACAGGCTTTTAATTGTGGGATCGAAGCACTGATATTCGGTAACTTGATGATGTTCGCTTCTGGCTGATTCGCTAACTCGCCAAGCTCTGTCAGATGGTCGCCAATCTTTTGCGCATCGGTCAGTTGCTCAGGGAAACTGGCAATAATACGGCCAGATAACGAAATATCACGGGTTTCAACCGCAACACCCGCGGCGTCGGTAAACGTTCTGATAATAGGTAAGAGTGAGAGGGTGGCCAGTGCTGGCGCTTCGTCTGTTTCAGTGTAAATAATTGTTGATGAGTTATCTTTCATGGTACATCCTACATTATTGTAAAATTTAATATTTTTTATAATAATTTTATAGCATGGCGAACAAATCTGAGCACAGTGAAAATATCAATCAAGGCAATCGACCACGCCTTAACCTTTCAAATTCTCAGTGCCCTTCTGCCTTTGCGCACAAGCTAAAATTTGTTACAACGACTAATAAACCTTTAGGCACAGATCACATTTTCTGGCCGACATCATAGAGCATTCACAATAATATTCAAATTCCACTAACGGCGAATGCCAAGTACACTATGGCCACATTAACGACTCAATCAAGTCAGGTAAGCGTGTCTCAACCTCCTGTTAGCAAAAGTATGACCAAAAACAAGTTTCCACCTAAAGGTGCCAATTCCAGCGCAAGTTCCCCAGCCAAGAGCCCGATTAAACCCGCTAAGCCCGCGAGCAGAGGCCCAGCCAACCGCGCTACCGCCGTAGATGGTAAAGTAGCCCCGGCGCGTAATGCCAATGGCAGTTTGAAGAAAGAACCCTTTAAAAATCCCAATCGACGCGCAATTGCGGCGGCAAAACCGGTGCAAAGCCAAACGCTCGCACCGATTATTGTGCTGTTTAATAAGCCTTTTGATGTACTTTGCCAGTTTACCGATGAACAAGGTCGCAAGACCCTAAAAGACTATATCCCGATTGCTGATGTGTATGCCGCAGGCCGCTTAGACAGAGACAGTGAAGGCCTGTTGCTGCTGACCAATGACGGTCAATTACAGTCAAGGCTGACTGAGCCGAAAAAGAAAACCTTTAAAACCTATTGGGTGCAAATAGAAGGCGTTCCAACGGAAGATGCACTCACTAAACTGCGCCAAGGTGTTGAATTAAATGATGGTATGACCCTGCCTGCTAAAGTCAAAATCATGGATTCACCCGATATTTGGCCACGCAATCCACCAGTCAGAGAGCGCAAAAATATCCCAACCACTTGGCTAGAAATTCAAATTCATGAAGGCCGTAACCGCCAAGTCAGACGCATGACAGCGCATATCGGTTTTCCGACCTTAAGATTAATCCGTTATAAAATAGGCCAATGGAGTCTAGATAATTTGCCATCGGGCGAGCACAAATGCATCCGCCTCGGTGATGAAGTCTAAATTTCAGCCTAATTTCTGCAGCTAACATCCACTTAAAGGAGCTTTTATGAGCCTAAGATATAAACCCAATGTGACCGTCGCTTGTATTATTCATGCGACTTCACAGGATAAGTATCTGATGGTGGAAGAGTGGATTGATGGCGAGCAGCGCTTTAATCAGCCAGCAGGTCACTTAGAAGCAAATGAAAGCTTAATCCAAGCCTGTGAGCGCGAAGTATTTGAGGAAACGGGGTTATCACTTAACCCCCAAGGACTCGTCGGCGTCTATCAGTTTAGCGCCAGTGAAGACTTAGCCTTTGTGCGCTTTACCTTCTTCGTGCAATTAGATGATATGCCCTCCCCCGCACCGCAGGACAAAGCTATCCATAGTGCACACTGGCTGAGTTTTGCGCAGATAGAAGCCAAGTCATCTTTACTGCGCAGCCCCTTAGTGCTCGATTGCCTAAAGGACTATCTCAATCACGCGCAAAATGGCCAAACTTATCCCCTTAGCTTACTCAATAGTGACCGCCTCACGATAGCCCAAGCGAGCAAGGCATGATAGAATACCGCCCCGCGTAAACTGCTTGTTAAACTTATGCATCTGTTACTGCCTGTCAGCCTCTATGCGACTAAATAGTAGGCCGCAAATGCGAGTTAGAAATGACCGCTATAGGGCTAATTCTGTTTAATAGCGCTAGCAAAGTTTGATTTAGCAACGAGCAGCGCACTACACCCGAATTTTTTAAGTTAACTTGGATTTTTTAAGTTAGCCCATATTTTTAGGTTAACCCCAGATTTTAAGTTAGGTAGGTATTTTTGTTACGCGCTCTATTTCGCGGTTTAAATTCAACCACCTAGCCAACACACATACTCAATGGTTTTTAGGATTTATGACATCAATCGAACCCACTCATACAGGAAAAAAAGTCATTGTCGGCATGTCCGGCGGTGTAGATTCATCTGTTTCAGCCTATTTGCTTATGCAGCAAGGCTATCAGGTTGAAGGCCTTTTCATGAAGAACTGGGAAGAAGATGACAACAACGAGTACTGTGCTGCCGCTGAAGATTTAAAAGATGCCCAAGCCGTGTGCGACAAGCTCGGGATCAAGCTACACACAGTCAACTTTGCTGCTGAATATTGGGACAATGTATTTGAGTATTTCCTCGCCGAATACAAAGCGGGCCGCACGCCAAATCCCGATATTATGTGCAACAAAGAAATCAAGTTTAAGGCATTTTTAGAATTTGCCGATGAAATCCTCGACGCCGATTACATCGCCATGGGCCACTATGTTCGCCGTCGCGACAATAGCGACGGCAGTACGCAAATGCTCCGCGGCGTTGATGGCAATAAAGATCAAAGTTATTTCCTCTACACCTTAAGTCACGAGCAAGTGGCCCGTAGCCTGTTCCCTGTCGGTGAGCTTGAAAAACATCAAGTTCGCGAAATTGCGAAAGAAATGGGCTTAATCACCCATGATAAAAAAGACAGTACTGGCATCTGCTTTATCGGCGAGCGCAAGTTCACTGAATTCCTAGGGACTTATTTACCGGCGCAGCCTGGCAATATCGAAACCCCTGAAGGCGAAGTCATAGGCACACACCAAGGACTCATGTACCACACCTTAGGCCAACGTAAAGGGCTAGGCATTGGCGGCATGAAAAATAGCAATGACGATCCTTGGTATGTGGTCGATAAAGATCTTGAGCGCAATGTGTTAATCGTAGGTCAAGGCGGACACCATCCCCGTTTGATGTCTACCGGCATGACAGTCAACCAGCTGCATTGGGTGGATAGAATCGGACCTGTCGATGGCTGTCATATCACAGTAAAAACCCGTTATCGCCAACAAGACGTGCCTTGCACTCTGACCTACACAGATGAGCACACCTTGCGGGTTATCTTCGATGAGCCAGTTGCGGCGGTGACGCCAGGGCAGTCTGCGGTATTTTATGAGGGTGAAGTCTGCCTAGGTGGCGGCATTATCGATCAACTGATCCGAGGGTAAAGCGTGAACGAGCAACTAGTTAATCGGACGATGGCGTTTGCAGGCATACTGCAAGCCATTGCCCAAGTTCAACATTTAGCCCGCCATGGCGAATTAGATAATACCGAGCTCGCGGCGAGCTTAAACACCATTCTTGTCACGGAACCTGACAATACCGCTGATGTCTACCCAGACAAAGTCGTATTGCAAAAAGGCTATATGCTGATCCTTAATCAGCTCGGTGACAGCAGTCAAAAAGATGTCGAAGTTACCCGTTATTTAGTTGGCGTGTTGACCTTAGAGCGAAAACTCGTACGGTCAAATAGCGGGTTAGGCATGCTAGCCGAGCGTATTAATCAAGTGAATCGCCAGCTACATCATTTTGCGATCACCGACGAGCAAGTCGTTGCCAACCTTGCCAGCATTTACAGTGACATCATCAGTAACCTTGGGCCAAAAATCCAAATATCGGGTAATCCCGTGTGTTTGCAGCGCCCTATCGTGCAACATAAAATTCGTGCTCTATTGCTTGCCGCTATACGTAGCGCAGTACTTTGGCGTCAATTGGGCGGTAAACGTCGACACTTAGTCTTCGCCCGCAAAGCCATAGTCGATACAGCCAAGAAAAGTCTTACCCTATAATAAAATTAGCGTTCATCAAGGAGCTTCACATGGATCTTTCCGCACTAACGGCTATTTCTCCGGTAGACGGTCGTTATGGTAGTAAAACCGCGCCATTGAGAGGGATTTTCAGCGAGTTCGGTCTTACCAAGTACCGTGTTCAGGTTGAAATCAATTGGCTAAAACTGTTAGCAGACTGCCCCGACATCGCCGAAGTGCCACCATTGAGCGAAGCTGCTATCGCAGTGCTTGATGGAATTAAAGATAATTTCAACGAACAAGATGCGCTGCGTGTTAAGGCTATCGAAAGCACCACTAACCACGATGTGAAAGCGGTTGAATACTTCATTAAAGAAAAAATCGCGGGCAATAGCGAATTAGCGGCTGTTGGTGAGTTTGTTCACTTTGCCTGTACTTCCGAAGATATCAACAACTTAAGCCACGGTTTAATGTTGACTGAAGCCCGTGAGCAAGTATTACTGCCGTACTGCAACGAGTTGCTGACAGCGATTAAAAAGCTGGCGATTGAATATCGCTCTGTGCCATTAATGTCACGTACCCATGGCCAACCCGCTTCACCATCAACACTTGGTAAAGAGATGGCGAACGTGGCTATGCGCCTTGAGCGCCAAATCAAACAAATCGCCAATGTTGAAATCATGGGTAAACTGAACGGCGCCGTCGGTAACTACAATGCTCACCTGTCTGCCTATCCAGAAGTCAACTGGCATGAACTGTCTGAGCGTTTTGTGACAAGCCTAGGCCTACACTGGAATGCCTACACGACGCAAATCGAGCCACACGATTACATTGCCGAATTGTTTGATGCGGTTGCCCGTTTCAACACTGTGCTGATTGACTTTGACCGTGATATTTGGGGTTACATCGCCCTAGGACACTTCAAACAACGCACTATCGCCGGTGAAATCGGTTCATCGACTATGCCGCACAAAGTTAATCCCATCGATTTTGAAAACTCTGAGGGTAACTTAGGTATCGCTAACGCACTAATGCAACATTTAGCGTCTAAGCTGCCGTTATCAAGATGGCAACGTGACTTAACCGACTCGACTGTGCTGCGTAACTTAGGTGTGGGTATTGCCCATGCGTTAATCGCGTATCAAGCGACCTTAAAAGGCATCAGCAAGTTAGAAGTCAACGAAGCGCACCTGCGTGATGAGTTAGATCACAACTGGGAAGTGTTAGCAGAACCCGTACAAACGGTAATGCGTCGTTATGGCATTGAAAAGCCATACGAAAAATTAAAAGAACTGACGCGCGGTAAACGTATCGACGCACAGCAACTGTCAGTGTTTATTGACGGACTTGAATTACCAGACTCAGTGAAAGCTGAACTGAAGAAAATGACGCCAGCCAATTACATTGGTCGCGCTGAAACGTTTGTCGACGAACTGAACTAAGTTATTAATTAAAAACGGTTATTAATTAAAATTGGTTATTAACTGACATTAGTTATTAACTGAAGTTGGCGACGGATAATACTCTTTCTTAAACAGAAATAAGGATTAAGGCGACCCACATCACCGCGATGTGGTCGCCTTTTTTAACACTATGTATACACTCAATCTCGATATCGCCCAGTTTCTTAGTGAATACTGGCAAAAGAAACCCCTGCTGATCAAAAAAGCGTTTCCACAGTTTGAAGATCCGATCAGCGCCGATGAACTAGCAGGCCTTGCCTGTGAAGAAGAAATCTCTTCGCGTATTGTCGTCACCAAAGATGATAACTGGGAAGTGGTTCAAGGCCCGTTTGAAGATTACGACAGCTATGGCGAAACCCATTGGCAGTTACTAGTGCAAGCAGTCAACCATTGGTATCCAGATTCGCAACCATTAGTTGAAGCGCTGCGTTTTTTACCTGACTGGCGCTTCGATGACTTGATGGCATCATTTGCAACCCCAAGTGGCGGTGTCGGCCCACACGTCGATAACTACGATGTGTTTATCATTCAAGGCGAAGGTGAGCGTCGCTGGACTGTGGGTGACAATACCCCGCAACAACGCCGTGGTGGCAATCCCAACTCGCCGCTGGTTGAAGACTTTACGCCCATTATCGATGTAGTGTTAGAAAAAGGCGACATGCTTTATATTCCACCCGGTTACCCGCATTGCGGCGAAACCCTAACTGTGGCAATGAGTTACTCGATTGGTTTCCGCGCTCCTAGCCAGCAAGAATTAGTCAGTGAAGTCGCCGATTATTTGCTCGACAATAACTTAGGTCAGCAGCGTTTCACCTCGCAAACTGAACCGAGTTCAGCCGGTATCGTCAGCCAAGACCATCAAGTGGGCATCATGTCACTCTTGAGCCAGCTGAGCCAAGATCCTAATAGCTACCAAATCGTGTTGGGCAAGTTGCTTAGTCAAAACCGTTTCGAGCTTGATTTGTGTGAAGGCGAAGAAGCTTACAGCATGGAAGATTTGCAAGATGCCTTCGCCCAAGGTGCTGGAGTGAGCCGTATCGGTGGTTTGAAAGTATTGCGCCTTGAAAATGACGCCACGCCGCGATTATTCATCAATGGTGATGTACACGAACTGCCCCAAACACCGGCAGACGTAATCGCACAGTTGAGCGATAACGTCAGCTTAAACGCCGATGAAGCGACTGAAATATGTCAGCATGAAGAAGTCCAAGCCTTACTGTTGAAACTCATCAATCAAGGTTTCTACTACTTGAGCGACAGCGAAGAATAAGCCCTATCGACTTTGTTCGATGACCTTGTTCTTAACATAGGAAATCAACATAAAAGTCAGTATAAAAAAGGCACTCAACTGAGTGCCTTATTGTTATTTCAATTATCAGTATCAATCAACACAAGTGACTGTATTAACTCAATACTATCTAAATACAATCCTCAACTCATTTGAGTTTAAGCATTCCACAGTTTATCGTCGTTGTGCATACGATATAAACTCTCGGCACGCGATACTAATAGTTGAGCAAATTTTGCCTGAGTGGCATCACGGGTTGCACCCGAACGCACTAAGTTTTCCGCCTGCATTTGCCACATCATAGAGAAATGACGTACGGCATCACGGGCCGTCGCCGCCACTTTCACATCGACAAAATCCGACGGCAAATCACCTGACATCACCCAATAGGTTTTGTTGCTTGGACGCTTTGATTCCATCTTCCAAATCGCCATATAAGGCGCAAGATAACGGCTTTCATCGGCTAGGACTTTGCTTGGGATCACGCCTTTTTCAGCGAGAAAACGATTAGCTTTTTGAAATTGAGTTCTGACCCACTCTTGACGCAGCTTTTCTATTTCTTCAGCTGATAAATTTTGTTGAGTTTGGTCGACAGCTTGTTCAGTCATACTTCCGTCCTATCTTATTGTTATAACGCGAGCCTAATTCTTGGGATCAGTGCGCGATTCATTCTATTCGTTACGTTAAATTCAGTACAATCCATTCTTAATCGCAAAGCTTACGTTTACGTAAAGTGGAAAGCTAAATTGCCACAAATAATGTATTTATTCGGTCATTATGCATGGTTGAGAGTATCGCTAAATGCTATGGTTCTGCAATAAATATAACAAGCAGTCGATAGAGGCTCACCTCGTCGGCTTTTTCATTGTGTATAGCGGAGAAATTCACGTGGCTGTATTTAATCATGTATCCTTTGACGAACATGAACAGGTTGTATTCTGTCATGATAAAGAAAGTGGCTTAAAGGCCATTGTCGCCATCCATAACACTAACCTTGGTCCTGCCGTGGGTGGATGTAGGATGTGGAACTACCAATCGGATGATGAAGCCCTGACTGACGTATTACGCCTTTCTCGTGGCATGACTTATAAAAATGCCCTAGCAGGTTTAACCATGGGCGGTGGTAAATCCGTGATCATTGCCGATCCGAAAAGACAAGATCGCGAAGCGCTGTTCCGTGCTTTTGGCCGTTTGATTAACAGCCTAGGTGGCCGCTACTATTCAGCGGAAGATGTTGGCACTACTACGGCTGATATTATGATCGCCCATGAAGAAACCCCTTATATGGCGGGTCTTGAAGGCAAAAGTGGCGATCCATCACCGTTCACAGCCCTTGGCACTTATTTAGGCATCAAAGCTGCGGTTAAACATAGACTTGGTTTAGACAGCCTTAAAGGCCTTAAAATCGCCGTTCAAGGCGTCGGTCACGTTGGCTATTACCTGTGCAAACACTTGCATAACGAAGGCGCTGAACTGATTGTTACCGACATTCATCAAGCCTCGTTAGATAAAGTCGCTACCGACTTTGGTGCCATTGTTGTCGCGCCTCAAGAAATCTACGCGCAAGATGTGGATGTGTATGCCCCTTGTGCCCTTGGCGCAACCTTAAACGATGCGACCTTACCGCAACTGAAAGCCAAAATTGTTGCTGGCTGTGCCAACAACCAATTAGCCGAAGTACGCCACGGTGAACAACTGAAAGAAATGGGCATACTTTACGCGCCAGACTATGTGATCAACGCAGGCGGTATTATCAACGTGTCGTTCGAAAAAGATTACGACGCAGCAAAATCGACGGCTAAAGTAGAAGAAATTTACAACACGCTGCTTAAAATATTCAGCCAAGCCGATGCGCAGAACCGTACAACCGGCGCCGTGGCTGATGAAATGGCAAAAGCCATTATCGAAGCCGCTAAGCAGTAATTTTTCTACGCGTTTATTATTTTTTATGCCCGTCAAATATTGAAAAAAGCGACCTCTGGTCGCTTTTTTGTTATCTAAAATTTAATCTATCACTAAGCTCATGGTTTAACCGCGCTTTTAATTTCGACACAGAATATTCATTTAATCACGCTGGAAAACGTCATATTTGTCTGCTTGAATTAGTCTATCAGGTCCCAGCACAGGATAGCGCTATGATCCGTTTCAAATATGATCTCAACCAAGATGTGGTAGAACTGCAAGCCAGCAATTGGAGTGGTTTAGAGCGGGTCTTCGTTAATGGCCAGATGGTGTCGCACAAGCTTAACTTTAAGCCTCAAAGCGAGCATACCATTCAGCTTAAAGACGGCGCGCCTTGCAAGTTTGAACTGCTTATCGATCCCCAAACCGATGAACTCATGTGCCGAATTTATAAGCAACATAGACTCGTCGCTAGCCTAAAACAAGGTAAAGAAAATTTATTAGCTAGCCGGCGTTATTTACAGCACTCAGTGATAGCCGTAAGTCTGCTTTGCGTCTTTGCACTTTACTTGAATTAATCAAACCAGTTTAATCCCGCAAAGTGAGGCATAGTGGGTGGGATTAAACTGGAAAATGATTTAGATAACCACATACAGATAGAAGTAAAAACGGCTAAACCACAGTTTTCCTCCATACCCATTAGATTCAAAATCTCAAGCCAAACGGTTGATTTTATTTAATAGTAAAATGAATGTCTGTTGTTCATCTTCACTTAAATTTGACAGGAATTTTTCATTGACCCGCTCAGCTTCGCAGATAAGATCTTGCTCTAATGCTTTTGCTTCATCGGTCAAAAAGATTTGGAAAGCACGCCGATTATCGACTTCTTGATGGCGAGTAATAAGACCTTGCACCTGTAACTGATCGAGTAAGCGCGTCATAGTGTAATTTGCCACATCGCAACGCTTAGACAATTCAGTTTGGCTTATGCCCTCTTCTTGCCACAAAGCAAACAGCACAGGCCACAGTTTTATATCGAGTTGATATCGCTTAAGATGCAGATCAAGCTCATTTTGCAGCTCGATATTTAAGTGGGAGACAAGATAGCCTAAGCTTTCATGACGATTCAAACAGCACCTCCTACAGCAAAGGTTTAACGCGTTTTCACTTACTCTGCACGCCATCATAAGAACCCAGAGTTAGTTTTAATACTACCACTTAACCCATAATAAACTAGCTTAGACCACAGCAAATTATGCGATTAACCTACGAGCTCATTCCTCATCTAGATCAGATAAATTGAATTCATTCACAAAATTATAGTAACAGGCCCGACCTAATTTGCCCCATAAACCGCGCTCAAGCGGCAAATAAACACTGTCATCGGTGAGCTTCATCTGTTTTATATCGACTTTATGGTGCTGTGTTTCAATACTGGTTCTTACATTGAGCAGCGAATGGGGTTGCGCTCGCTCGAAATCGACAATCAGTAAGGGAGCATCTTCAACCCGCACTCGCACCTTCTCCACTGGGGTAATTAAGAAATACTCATCATCGATGCAATGCAAAATACTGGCGAACAACTTAGCAAACTTGGCTGGCAGCGATGTGCCTAGATATGTCCAATCACCCAAGGCGTTAATGTCAAACAATGGGACTTCACTGCACAATGGCGCAACCGAGGTTAGCCTACTATCAGCGGCGAATTGTTTGAGCGTGTGTTGAATACTGTAAGTCATCTTTTCCATCTAGGCCTCCATCATCCATAAAAAAACCAGCCTTGCGGCTGGCTTTAGTGTGACATTCAACACTTGGATATACCAGTGAGGATAATTACGGCCTTGCTGGTCAATTTAAGTAATAAGGACCATTACGCGTTTACTAACTCAAGTAAGGCCTCAAGTGGATGCTTTGGCTTGTAACCGGCAAAACGTTTTACCTGACTACGGCACGAATAGCCAGACACTAACACTTGCGGCTGCTCAATTCTTGCTAACATTTGCTGCCAAGACATGTCGAACAAGGCCTTAGAGCGCTCGAGGTTTTCCGCCTCATGACCATAGGTTCCCGCCATACCACAACAACCTAAATTAACTGCGGTTAACTTAGCACCGAAATGGGCAAAGATTTTAGTCCACTCATTGGCGGTATTTGGCTTGGCAGTCGATTCGGTACAATGACTAAACCAAGTATATTGCTTACCTTGCGCAGCTTTTGCAGGTAAATCTTTGATGACATTCAGTAGCCATTCGTTGGCTAACTTGACCTCAAAATTACCGCGATTAGCCCCTAAGACTTCACGATATTCATCGCGATAACACAAGACTAAGGCAGGATCGATACCGACCATGGGCATGCCCAGTTTATGGACTTGGTTCAGAAAGTCCGCACTCGACTGCGCCGTTTTAGCAAACTTATCTAAAAATCCCTTGATATGTGTTGGCTTACCATTGGGTTTATAGGGCAATAACACCGGCTTTAAGCCGAGTTTTTCAATTAATTGGATAAAGCGCAACACAAGACCTGAGTCATAGAAACTGTTAAAGGGATCTTGTACCACCAACACAAACTGCGAGCGCTTCTCTTCTGGAATCGCTTGCAACGCAGCTAAGTCGTAACCGCGGCTTGCATGACCATCGAGTCTTTGCTTCAAAGTCGGCACAGATAACGCAGGCGCATCCACATAACCAATCGCCTGTTTAATCACCCATTGGCTCAATGGATTTTGTGCGACAAAGTTAGTGAGACGCGGTGCCGCGGCCATCAATGGCAAGCTATCTTCAATCCCTGCAACGAGATAGTCTTTCGCGGGTCTTAAATAGCGTTGATAGTATATATTGAAGAACTGCGCCCTAAACTTAGGCACATCCACTTTTACCGGACATTGTCCAGAGCAGGCTTTACAGGCCAAACAGCCCTTGAGCGATTCCATCACCTCGTGGGAGTAATCATAATCACGTTTGGAATTGATGGTATTTTGTATGCGCTGCAATATACCAAAAGGTTTCGCTTTGGCGAGGGCATTAACATCAACCCCTTCAGCCTCAAGCAGTCTTAGCCACTCTCTCATGAGCCCTGCACGCCCCTTAGGCGACTGCACTCTGTCACCCGTCACCTTAAACGATGGGCACATGGGCGAATAGCTACTGTAATTAAAACACAGGCCATTACCGTTACAATTCATCACATCGGGGAACGCATCACGCACATCAACGGGGATTTGTCGATCAAACTTACCGCGCTTAGCACTGTCAACATCGTAATAGAGGGCACCTGTATCTTTAGGCGCCACAAGCTTGCCGGGATTGAGTCGGTTATCGGGGTCAAACAAACCTTTAATATCTTGCAACACACCGAAAAGTTCATCACCAAAGACAGCTGGACCGTATTCACCGCGCACGCCTTTACCGTGCTCGCCCCACATTAGACCGCCGTATTTAAGTGTCAGTGCCGCGACTTGATCAGAAATGACTCGTAGTAATTTTTCATCTTCAACATCGCACATATCGAGCGCTGGACGAACATGCAACACGCCCGCATCCACATGGCCGAACATACCGTATTGCAGATTATGCCCGTCGAGTAACGCGCGAAACTCCATAATGTAATCGGCGAGTTTTTCGGGCGATACCGCAGTATCTTCAGCAAAGGCGATAGGCTTACGGCGACCTTTAGTGGCGCCGAGTAAGCCAACGGCTTTTTTACGCATGCCGTAAATTTTTTCGATACTCGGCTTATCTTGCGTCACTTGGTAACCCAATACACCGCACTCGCCTTTGCTGATCTGCTCAGTTAACACAGCTTCCAAACTCGCGAGCTTTTGCTCAACTTCGACCGTGTCACCTGCAAATTCGACCATATTGAGGCCATCAATAACTTTACCAGGCACTTCTTGGATAAGATCAGCCACCGAATGCCAGACAATATCTTCACGGGCTAAGTTAAGCACTTTTGAATCGACGGTTTCAACCACAGTCGCCCGCGCGGCAACTAAGGATGGCGCATGACGCAATGCCGATTGGAACGAATCGTACTTAATGTTCACCATAGCGCGCTCAGTCGGCAGCGGGGTGAGATTAAGTTTGGCTTCGGTTATCACCGCAAGCGTGCCCTCTGAGCCCGTCAGAATTCGTGATAAATCGAATTGCGTCAGGTTGTCGTTCCACACGTGTTTTAAGTCATAGCCAGTGAGGAAACGATTGAGCTTAGGAAATTGGTTTTCAATCTGAGTACGCTTTTCACGACATACCGCCGCCACAGCAGAAAACAATTTCTGCCCCAGCGGATTATCACTGACATTATCGGGGTTACACAGTAGTCCCGCATCTAGGGGATGCGTATCCAGCACACTGCCATCGATCAACACGCTACGCAGCGCCAGCACGTGATCTGACGTCTTACCATAGACCAGTGAGCCCGCACCCGAGGCATCGGTATTGATCATGCCACCAATAGTGGCGCGGTTTGAAGTGGATAAATCGGGACTAAAAAAGAATCCATGGGGACGCAATGCATCGTTAAGCGCATCTTTAATCACGCCAGCTTCGACTCGAACCCAACCTTGCTCAGCATTCACTTCGAGCACACGATTCATGTAACGCGACACATCCAAAATCAAACCATGGGTCAGAGATTGTCCGTTGGTGCCCGTACCACCGCCCCGCGCACTGAAGGTCACGCTGCGAAATGCGTCAGTAGCAGCCAGCGTCAATGCAATTTGGATATCCTGCTGATTTTTAGGATATAACACAGCTTGAGGCAAAAATTGATATACAGAGTTGTCCGTTGCTTGCACTAAACGGGCGCTGTAACGTTTGTCTATATCACCGGAATACTCACTTTGCTCCAGTGCATCAAGGTATGCCAAATACACTGGCTCTAATGTTTGTTGATGTGATAGCAGGGGTAGCATAGATGGCTTCTGTCAATTATCGTTATGGCGCCATTATAAACAAAAAAAAGCCGCTAAAAAGCGGCTTTTTTAACAAGTTTATAAAATTACTATCTAGATCAACCGTGCGCTTCGGCTAAATACAACCAAGTATCAATCACAGTATCAGGGTTTAATGACACTGTATCTATGCCTTGTTCTACCAACCAAGCTGCAAAATCAGCGTGATCTGAAGGACCTTGACCACAAATACCTATGTAAGCGCCCTTCGCTTTAGCCGCTTTAATGGCTAATGAAAGTAGCATTTTAACGGCTTCATCACGCTCATCGAATAAATGGCTAATGATACCTGAGTCACGGTCAAGGCCGAGTGTCAGCTGAGTTAAATCGTTTGAGCCGATAGAGAAGCCATCGAAATGCTCAAGGAATTGGTCTGCTAACAGGGCGTTTGAAGGCACTTCACACATCATAATGACACGTAAACCGTCTTTACCACGCTCTAAACCTTGCTCTTTGAGCAGGCCGACCACTTGCTCAGCTTCTTTCACTGTGCGAACGAATGGGATCATGACTTCAACGTTTTTCAGACCCATGTCATTACGAACGCGTTTGATCGCTTCACACTCAAGGGCAAAACAGTCACGGAAGGATTCAGAGATATAACGGCTCGCACCGCGGAAGCCCAGCATTGGGTTCTCTTCTTCCGGCTCGTATCTGTCACCACCAACCAAGTTTGCGTATTCGTTAGACTTAAAGTCTGACATACGTACGATCACTTTCTTCGGATAGAAAGCTGAACCGATAGTCGCAATACCTTCAACTAGACGGGTAATGTAGAACTCAACGGGTGATTCGTAACCAGCAATCATTTCGTTGATTTCAGTTTGCAGCGCTGCATCCTGTTGATTGAATTCGAGCAGTGCCTTTGGATGGATGCCGATCATACGGTTGATGATGAATTCTAAACGCGCTAGACCCACACCTTCGTTTGGCAAACGAGCGAAATCAAATGCACGATCTGGGTTACCCACGTTCATCATGATTTTCATTGGCAGTTCTGGCAAAGAATCAACACGGTTTGAAATCACTTCAAACTCTTGTTTACCTTCGTAGATAAAACCAGTGTCACCTTCGGCGCAAGAAACAGTCACGATTTGACCATTCTTGATACGGTCAGTCACGTCACCACAACCTACTACCGCTGGCACGCCTAATTCACGGGCGATAATCGCCGCATGACAGGTACGACCGCCACGGTTTGTAACGATGGCGCTCGCGCGCTTCATGATAGGTTCCCAATCTGGATCTGTCATGTCGGTCACTAACACATCGCCAGGTTGGATTTGATCCATATCGGCGATTGAGGTTAATACTTTGGCGACACCAGTACCCACTTTATGGCCAATAGCGCGACCTTCACAGATCACAGCGCCACGGCTCTTTAAGTGATAACGCTCAATCAATTGCACATCTTCACGGCTACGAACCGTTTCTGGACGCGCTTGAACGATATACAATTTGCCATCGTTGCCGTCTTTTGCCCATTCGATGTCCATTGGACGACCGTAATGTTTTTCGATCACCATGGCTTGTTTGGCTAATTCTTCAACTTCAGCGTCATTGATAGAGAATTGACGACGTTTGTCAGCAGTCACGTCTTCAATTTTGACTTGTTTGCCGTGAGCAGCATCATCTGAATACACCATTTGGATGAGCTTGCTACCGATATTACGGCGCACAACAGCCTTGTGACCTAAGGCTAAAATAGGTTTATGAACATAAAATTCATCTGGGTTTACCGCGCCTTGAACAACCATTTCACCCAGACCAAAAGATGAAGTGATAAACACCACATCATTATTGCCAGATTCAGTGTCCATAGTGAACATCACACCTGAAGCCGCTTTATCTGAACGAACCATGCGTTGTACGCCAGCAGACAAGGCAACACCGTGGTGCTCATAACCTTGATGCACACGGTAGGAAATAGCGCGATCGTTAAAGAGTGAAGCGTACACATGCTTGATCGCTGTCAGTACGGATTCAAATCCTTTTACGTTTAAGAAGGTTTCTTGCTGACCCGCAAAAGAGGCATCTGGCATATCTTCAGCTGTTGCAGAAGAACGTACCGCGAATGACGCTTCGCTAGTTTCAGCGGCAAGTTTATCGTAAGCTTCACGAATCGCTTGCTCTAATGCTGGTTGAAATGGAGTGTCGATAACCCACTGTCTGATCTGTGCACCTACTTTAGCCAGCGCATTGACATCATCTACATCCAGTGTGGCTAGAATGTCATAAATCTTCTGGTTAACTCCGCTTTGTTCAAGGAACTCGTTGAACGCATGGGAAGTTGTCGCAAATCCGCCAGGTACTTGAACACCGGCATTGGCCAGATTGCTGATCATCTCGCCTAGAGAAGCATTTTTACCGCCAACCAAGTTGACGTCACCCATGCCTAATTCTTGATACCAGAGTACGTATTGCTGCACAGTTCTATCTCCGCAAGTTTATTTCAGTGGCCCCTTCACACGAGGGCAGCGGCATTTTACACTCCTGTCGAACACGCGTAAATCTATAATTTTATTTGTAATTTTATTACTACAAGAGGTCAGTATGGCACCAAAAGTATTCTATATCTCCGACGGGACAGCGATCACAGCTGAAGTTTTTGGTCATGCGGTTCTCTCGCAATTTCCATTAGAATTTGAGTCACTTACGATTCCATTTGTCGAAACTCTGACGAAAGCGGAGCAAGTTAAGCGACAAATTAATGATTGTTTTATTACAACAGGTGAGCGGCCGTTAGTATTCCATTCCATCGTAAAAGCCGAGATCCGCGACATCATCTACTCGAGTGAAGGGGTTGATTATGATTTTTTGAATACTTTTGTGGCCCCACTCGAACAACATTTAGGTGTTTCTGCCTCTCCAGTTGTACATAGAACCCATGGAAAAGCGAATCACGGCTATGAAGCGCGTATTGATGCCATTAATTTCGCCATGGATAACGATGATGGCCAGACCATGAAACATATGGATCAAGCCGATCTGGTTTTACTTGGGGTCTCTCGCTGTGGCAAAACGCCATCGAGCCTGTATTTATCAATGCAGTTCGGTATAAAAGCGGCAAACTACCCTTTCACCGAAGATGATATGGATAACCTTAAGTTACCTGAAGCGCTGAAACGCAATAAGAAAAAACTGTTTGGTTTAACGATTGATCCCGTGCGTTTACATGAAATCCGTCAGAGTCGAATGGAGAATAGCCGCTATTCATCGCTCAAACAGTGCCGCTTAGAAGTCAAAGAAGTGGAAATGCTGTTTAAACGCGAACGCATTCCTTACATAGACACCACTAATCATTCCGTGGAAGAAATTGCCACTAAAATATTAGATGTCACGGGCCTAGAACGGCATATGTTCTAAGCCTAATAAGCCAAAATCAGCAAAAGAAACCGAGTGAATTTAGTCTAAAAGAAACTAACTTAAATCAAATTCATTGCACAGTTGCCGACAATTAACGCAATTGGCACTGTGCAACTCGGTTCGATTCGTTATAATCCGAGGCAATCTGGCGAAAAGCGCCGCACGCAAGCTCGGTATTTTGAATGACCATAAAAACAGACGAACTACGCACTTCCTTATTAGCAAAAGTCATCTCACCTGCGCAACTGGCATCTGAGTTCCCATTAACTCAAGATGCAGCCGATTATCTGGTTCAGCAACGTCGTGAAGTCGAAGCCATCATTATGGGTGAAGACCAACGTCTATTAGTGATCATAGGCCCATGTTCAATCCACGATACTAAAGCGGCATTAGATTATGCTCAACGCTTAGCCGCGTTACACCAGGAATTGAAAGATGACTTGTGTATCTTAATGCGCGTCTATTTTGAAAAACCCCGCACAATTGTCGGTTGGAAAGGATTAATTTCAGATCCCGATCTCGATGGCAGTTTCGAACCAAACAAAGGTTTACGCATTGCCCGCGAGTTGCTGCAACAAATCACTGAATTAAAATTGCCTATCGCCACCGAATTTTTAGATATGGTGAACGGTCAGTACATAGCGGATCTCATTACTTGGGGTGCGATTGGTGCGCGTACTACGGAAAGCCAAGTCCACCGTGAAATGGCTTCAGCACTGTCCTGCCCGGTTGGTTTTAAAAATGGTACTGATGGGAACATCAATATTGCCGTTGATGCAGTGCGTGCCGCACAAGTGCCACATGTTTTCTATTCACCAGATAAAGATGGCGCTATGGCGGTCTATCGCACCCACGGTAACCCGTTTGGCCATATCATCCTACGTGGTGGTAAAAAACCTAATTATCACGCACAAGATATCGAAGAAGCGCGTCAACAGCTTGCATCTGTTGGGGTAACTCAACGTATGGTTATCGATTTCAGCCACGGAAACAGTGAGAAGAACCATCTCAAACAACTGATGGTCGCCGATGAAATTATGACTCAAATGCGTGCTGGCAGCACTGCCATCGCAGGTATAATGGCTGAAAGCTTCTTACAAGAAGGTAATCAAAAAGTCGTTGAAGGCCAGCCACTCTGTTATGGCCAAAGTATCACAGACGCCTGCTTACATTGGGACGACTCTGAAATTCTGCTACGTAAGCTCGCAGCGGCTTCCCGCGAAAGAAAAGCACTGTTAACCAAATAAATCTGAAGTAAAATAAATCGTCCAATAAAAAACCGATCTCATTTCGGTTTTTTTATTGGAAGCATGACATTATCCTCAGTCATATGCCTACTGCACCTTAAAGCCTGTAGTTTTCTATCTTTAACCACCATAAATCTTTATAATTCGAGCTTATTTTGCTGCATTACCTTAGGTTGCTGTATGTCGCTTACCCCCATGTCCACAAACACCGAAAATACCTCACGAATCGAAGCCGCTGAAACACCCTTTCCTGACGCGATTCAAACTCGAATTGATTCCTCAGAAGCGCGCGTGATTAAAGCAGTATTCCCCTCAATCACCAACCATCACAATACGTTATTTGGTGGCGAAGCTTTAGCGTGGATGGATGAAACAGCCTTTATTGCGGCAACTCGTTTCTGCCGTAAAACCTTAGTCACAGTGAGTTCCGATAGAATTGATTTTAAAAAGCCTATCCCAGCTGGCACACTAGCCGAACTCATCGCTCGTGTGATCCATGTAGGTAATACGTCATTAAAAGTTGAAGTCAACATCTATGTCGAAGACATGTATCAAGACCATCGAGAGCATGCCATACGTGGTGTGTTCACCTTTGTTGCGGTTGACGAACAACGAAATCCTACAAAAGTGTGGACATATGGGTAGTTTTTAGACGATTTTAAAGTATAGGTTAGCCCGTACTTTCGGGCTTTCAATTGAAACTATACTGTCCATCTTTTTCCCTGTAAAACACCGACCAAAGTCTAACAACCAGAAACATATCAAAATTTTGTCCTTATTCCTGAATAAAGCAATAGGATCCTTGATTACTTTTCTGTTACATTGAGTTCAATCTTCACGCGCACCGAACATAATCATAAAAGCCATGAAGCTAGAAAACTTAAATATTATTATCGCAGACGATCATCCATTGTTCAGAAATGCACTACGTCAAGCGCTGACCAGCGCTTTCGAACATGCACAGTGGTTTGAAGCAGACAGTGCTGACGCACTGCAATCTGTATTGGATGTTCGAAGCGTCGATTACGATCTTGTACTGTTAGATCTGCAGATGCCCGGGTCCCACGGCTATTCCACGCTTATCCACCTACGCTCACATTATCCTGAGTTACCCGTTGTGGTGATTTCAGCCCACGAGGATATCAATACCATTAGCCGTGCGATTCATTATGGCAGCAGTGGTTTTATCCCTAAATCAGCTTCAATGGAAACCCTAAAAGAGGCGCTAAGTGCGGTGTTATTCGGTGATATTTGGTTGCCTAAAGGCACTGAGATTATTGCTATCAATGACGATGCCATTGATAAAATGGCCAGCAAGTTATCCGATCTCACGCCGCAACAATATAAAGTGTTGCAGATGTTTGCCGAAGGGTTATTAAATAAACAAATAGCCTACGATCTTGGCGTGTCTGAGGCGACCATCAAGGCGCACGCGACTGCCATATTTAGAAAACTTGGCGTTCGCAACCGCACTCAAGCAGTTATTGCCCTTGCGCAACTCGAGATGGATAAAGTCGATTTATCTTAATCGCTAAACCCATAAAAATGCCGCTTTTATTAGCGGCATTTTTATGTTTGTAAATCATCCAAGTTAACGCATTGGCAGATTTTTATCGGCAAACATTTCATCTATGAGCTGTTGATCCCGTAATGCTACGGCTTTCTCCACCACATCACGGGTTAAATGCGGCGCAAAGTGCTGAATAAAATCATACATATAACTGCGCAAGAAACTGCCCTTCCTAAAACCAATTTTAGTCGTACTGTGGGCAAACAAATGACCGGCATCAATAGCAACTAAATCTTTATCAACATTTGGATCAATGGCCATAGACGCGATGACGCCCACGCCTAATCCTAAACGAACATAGGTTTTAAGCACATCGGCACTGGTCGCACTAAAGACAACACGCGGCTCTAAATTGGCCCGATTGAACGCTTTTTCAATTTCAGAAGCACGGTCAAAACCAAAGACATAGGTCACTAAGGGGAAACGGGCTAAATCTTCGATACTAATCAAGCTGCCTTGATTGCGGGTCGCAAGAGGATGGTCTTTTGGCACAACGATAGAGCGGTTCCAGTGGTAACAAGGCAACATGATCAGATCTGAATATAAATGCATTGCTTCGGTCGCAATAGCAAAATCTGCATCACCGCGAGCTGCCTGTTCGCTGATCTGCGACGGTGTCCCTTGGTGCATATGCAAGTTCACTTTAGGATAGCGATCAATAAACTGACGAATTATCGTCGGTAATGCATAGCGTGCCTGAGTATCTGTTGTGGAAATATTTAACTCACCTTGATCTGGCTTAGTATATTCTTCAGACACTTTTTTGATACTTTCAACTTTACCTAAAATATCATTGGCAATGCTGATCACTTGCAAACCCGCAGGTGTGACATGTGTTAAATGTTTACCGCTACGGCCAAATATTTGGATCCCCAACTCATCTTCAAGCATACGAACTTGTTTACTGATCCCGGGTTGAGAGGTATACAAGTTTTCAGCTGTCGCCGATACATTGAGGTTATGTTTTACGACCTCAGCAATATACCTGAGTTGTTGCAGTTTCATCTTATTTCCTTGTCTCAAACACGCAAAATGCCATTAACAACTGAGCCCTCAAAGCACTCTCAGCTATAATCAATCGTTATAGTATATAGTAAAAATTAAAGCAAATAGGAATATAGAGCACAAGTCTACAGATTCATACGACAGAAATGATAACCTAGGCTAAGATAACTATGCTAGTTTATTGATTTATTGTAGCATTAGCTCAATTGGATAAATAATGGAACATCTATGTCATTCACCTTGGTTCTGATCCTCATCGGTGCGCTTTTACTGCTTGTTATCGGAATTAACGTATTACAGCAACAAAAAGAACGTGTAGAGGCTGAGCGTCGCATTGAATTTGCCCGTCAAAGAGCAATTATCGATGAAACTGAAACTGTGTTATCAAACACAGGAATGATGCCTTGTAGCACGAATATAGTGTTGGTTTTGTATCGGCGTGTACAAGATGCCTTGCAATCTGCAACAGCGATCAGCAATGGCCAACAACAGTCAGACTACCAACGCCGCTTAGCCGATATCAATAATCAAATAACAAGCTTACAGTCTGGACAACCTCAAACTCCTCCAATTGAGAATTTCAGACTACCCGATAATGACAAGCAAATTTTAGCACTTGTTCAAACCTTAAAAAAATTAAAGGCGATACTCAGAGCCGAGCATAATAAAGGTAAAGTCGATCCGAGCATTTTTGCTCAAGAAGAAAGCCGCATCGACAGTTTACAGCTCAGAATTAATGTCGATTCTATGCTTTCTCGTGCCCGCGCGGCCAGCTTTATGAAGCAATATGGCTCATCAAAACAAATGGTAACCAAAGCCCTATCAACATTACACGCCATTAAGGCACAAACGCCTAATGATCCCTTCATTGGGCGTAAAGTCGATGAGGCTAAACAATTACTTGATGAAATTATGGGTGCACAGAAACAATCTGAGCCCAGTGCGCCTAGACCTAAAAATGAAGAAGATGATATCGATATGCTGTTTCAACCTAAAAAGAAATGGTGATCAGTCTCTATTTGCTTACCGTTAAGTTGAATTAGCGACACATTTGCCACTCATGCTATCGCGTCATTGTTAGTCAGTTTGTATCTGTACGTAAAGTACTCAACATGTTTGAATTATTATCTATAGCAACAAATTGATATCGAAAAAACGCAAACAAAAAAGCCAAGTCAAATATGACTTGGCTTTTTTGTTGTTCTCTTAGCGTTAAGCTAGCTTAATCCGTCGCTATGCGCCTTTCTTGGCCTTCTTGGTAGATTCACTCACCCACTTACCATTGACGTAATGCGCAGACCAACCCGTGGCTTTACCATCGACTTCAGTTGCAACGTATTGCTCTTTCGTCTTACGGCTAAACTTCACCGCAGCCTTATTGCCTTCATCATCAGTGACTGGCGCATCCGCTAAATACTGATACTTAGGCCACAGCAGCTCGCGGTATTGAACCAGCTCCTCAACCAGAGGCGCACGGGTTTCACGTGATTTAGGGAAAGTACTGGCCGCTAAGAAGATACCCGCAGCACCATCACGTAATACGAAATGGGCATCCGATTTACTGCATTTCAGTTCGGGTAAATAAATAGGATCTTCTTTTGGCGGCGCCGCCTCACCATTTTTCAGTAATTTACGGGTATTCTTACACTCTTCATTGGTACAGCCAAAGTACTTACCAAAACGACCATTTTTCAGTTCCATATCGTGACCACAGCGATCACACTCAATCAGTGGACCTTCATAGCCTTTGATCTTGAATTGGCCTTCTTCGACTTCATAGCCTTCACAGATTGGATTGTTACCGCAGACGTGTAACTTACGCTTCTCATCGATCAGATAACTGTCCATTGCCGTGCCACAAATACTACAACGGTGCTTCGCACGCAGTGCATCTGTTTCGGCATCTTCACTGTTTTCGCTAATCGCCTCAACGCCAGGCGTGAGGTTCATCGTCGTCTTACAGCGTTCTTTAGGGGGTAATTCATAACCAGAGCAACCAAGGAAAACGCCAGTCGTTCCCGTGCGGATCCCCATAGGACGACCACAAGTTGGGCACTTGATATCGGTCATCACCATTTGGTTAAGACGCATGCCACCTTCTTCGGGATCCAGCTCAGCTTTTTCTAATTGCTTAGTAAAGTCAGCATAGAAACCATCGAGCACTTTTTTCCAGTCTAACTCGCCCCGAGCCACATCATCTAATGTTTGCTCCATGCTGGCGGTAAAGTCATAGCTCATCAAATCAGCAAAACTGCTCACCAATCGTTCGCTGACAATTTCACCCATTTTTTCGGCATAGAAACGACGATTTTCGACTTTTACATAACCACGATCTTGAATCGTTGAAATGATGGTTGCGTAGGTTGAAGGGCGGCCAATACCGCGTTTTTCTAATTCTTTTACTAAAGAAGCTTCGCTGTATCGTGCTGGCGGCTTAGTAAAATGTTGTTTAGGCTGCAATTCTTTTAATGCTAATACATCGCCCTGAGCCACGAATGGTAACGTATTGTCTTCTTCGTTTTTCTTCTTAAGCGCTGTTTGTACGCGAGTCCAACCATCAAAACGTAAGGTACGTCCCGTGGCTTTGAGCTCATAATCACCCGCTTTTACGGTCAACTTAGTGGCATCATATTGTGCAGGTGTCATTTGACATGAGACAAACTGGCGCCAAATAAGCTCATATAAGCGCTGAGCGTCACGTTCCATGTCAGATAAGGTCGCTGCTTGCACTTGAACGTTTGATGGGCGAATCGCTTCGTGAGCTTCTTGTGCGCCTTCTTTTGATCCGTATCGAATCGGTTCGGCGGGTAGATACTTATCACCAAATTCTTTGGCAATCATATCGCGCAAGTTTTCAACGGCTTCTTGACTCAAATTGGTCGAGTCGGTACGCATATAAGTGATATGACCGGCTTCGTAAAGTCGCTGCGCCATCATCATGGTCTTCTTCACACCAAAACCTAAGCGTGTACTCGCGGCCTGTTGCAGTGTCGACGTAATAAAAGGAGCCGATGGTTTACTTTGAGTCGCTTTATCTTCGCGGGCCAGCACGGTAAAACTTGCTGCCGATAACGCTTGAACCGCAGCCATCGCTTGCTGTTCATTGATAGGATTAAAAGCAGCATCTAGATGCTTAACCACTTCCATCCGCAAAGCTTCTTGAGCTGGCGTATTGAGCTCTGCGTGTACATCCCAAAATTCTTCAGGCACAAAGGCTTTGATTTCGCTTTCGCGTTCAACCACTAAACGCACGGCAACCGACTGCACTCGCCCAGCGGATAAACCGCGAGCAACTTTTTTCCACAGCAGCGGCGACACCATAAAACCGACAACTCTGTCTAAGAAGCGGCGTGCTTGTTGGGCATTAACCATGTTAGTGTCGAGTGTCGACGGTTTACTAAAAGCATCTTGAATCGCAGACTTAGTAATTTCGTTGAAAACAACACGTTGATACCGTGAAGGATCACCACCAATCACCTCTTGCAAATGCCAGGCGATAGCTTCTCCCTCACGGTCTAAGTCGGTTGCGAGATAGATTTGGTCAGCAGAATCGGCAAGTGCCTGTAACTCTTTAACGACTTTTTCTTTACCCGGCAAAATTTGGTACTTAGCCGCCCAGCCCTTTTCAGGGTTTACGCCCATACGAGACACTAGCGCTTGCTGATCTTTCACCTTTTTATATTGAGCTTTTTCTTCTGGCGACATCTTCTTAACTTCGGCAGCGGATTTAACCTTTTCATTGCCTTCTGAAGTCGATGATGTCGGCAGATCACGGATGTGACCTACGCTCGATTTAACGATGAATTCTTTGCCAAGATATTTATTAATAGTCTTAGCTTTGGCCGGTGATTCGACAATAACTAGCGATTTACCCATAGTTTAATTTGCGCCAAAAAATCTCAAGAAGGTGGAAATTGGCACCATATATAGAGGGTTGTACTGATAGTTTCAAGTTAATCCCTCTTTTATATGTACCAGCGAGTCACTTTTTAATCAAAGTTGAAAAAATGTAAAAATATAATATGCGTAATTAAAAACTAATATTTCATTATTTGCCAGCAAGCAAGAAATAGTTATGCATTTATCGTGAAAAAGTCGCTTTGAGCACAAAACCGTCCGCTTGTGCACTCGAAAAGCTTCAGTATACTGGGTTCCCTCAGGGACCATATGAACAAATAATAACTTTCCCTATCACAAGGATAAGCAATGAAGCACTTTGAAGCGAATTTTGATGGACTCGTTGGACCAACACACAATTACGCAGGGTTGTCTTTTGGCAATGTCGCCTCACTTAACAATGCCGCCTTAGTTTCCAACCCCAAAGCTGCTGCAAAACAAGGACTCCAAAAAGCCAAAGCACTAGCCGATATGGGCATGGTTCAAGGAATATTAGCTCCTCAAGAGCGCCCAGACCTCTATACATTGCGCCGAATTGGATTTTCCGGCTCTGATGCTAATGTATTAAAACAAGCGGCAAAAGAAGCGCCCATATTACTTAATGCCTGTTGCAGTGCTTCCAGTATGTGGACAGCCAATGCCGCTACCGTCTCACCAAGTGCAGATACACGTGACGGCAAACTGCATTTTACCCCAGCAAATTTAGTCGATAAACTGCATCGCAGCATCGAGCCTTTGACAACGGGGCGCATATTAACAGCAACTTTCAGTGATCCCCACTATTTTCATCACCATAGTCACTTACCTGAGCATAATAGCTTCGGTGATGAAGGTGCCGCAAACCACACTCGTCTCTGCAATGAATACGGCCATGCTGGTGTTGAGCTGTTTGTTTATGGACAAGAAGCCACCAATCCCAACGCACCTAAACCGCAAAAATATCCAGCAAGACAAACCTTAGAAGCGTCGATGGCAGTCGCACGCTTACATCAACTGGAAGACGATAATTGTGTCTTCATCCAACAGAATCCTGATGTGATTGATCAAGGTGTATTCCATAACGATGTTATCGCAGTAGGTAATCAAAATGTCCTGTTCTACCACGAACAAGCCTTCTTAAATACCCAGAATAAGATCGATGAAATTAAACGTAAACTCGACACTGAGCTGTATTTCATTGAAGTGCCAACCGCGAAAGTAGCAATTAACGACGCAGTCAAAAGCTATTTATTCAATACTCAAATTATTACATTGCCATCCGGTGAAATGGCAATTATTGCCCCAACGGATTGCCAAGAAAATCCCGCGGTATTTGCCTATTTAAACGAATTACTCACGTTAAACACGCCGATTAAGCAAGTGCTTTATTTCGACGTAAAACAAAGCATGCAAAACGGTGGCGGCCCTGCCTGTCTTCGTTTACGTGTCGCCATGAATGAAGTGGAAGTCGCAGCGGTAAATCAACACACTCTGATGAATGATGCTTTATTTACTCGTTTAAACCTTTGGGTAGACAAACATTATCGAGACAGATTAACCACCCAAGATCTTGCAGACCCTCAGCTAATCATCGAATCTCGAACAGCTCTGGATGAACTGACACAGATTATGAAACTAGGTAGCGTGTATCAGTTCCAGCGTTAATGAATAAATATAATTCCAAAGACTAGACACTAAAAAGCGCACAATTAAGTGCGCTTTTATTTATATAATAAAAAACGTATTTATAAAATATTTACTGCTATTGAAAGCACCTCTGTTACAACATTATTAGGTGTAGTCACAGTTACAAGTAATGTGCCTGAGTTAGGCTTATCTTCACCTTTTAATGATACGGTAAACTCACGACCACCGTTATGATTTGAACTCGGCCAAATATATTGGTTTGCACTAGTAACAGAACCTGCACTAACTACAAAAGTAACGACTGAGCCTGCTGGCAATTGCTGATTATGCAAATCAGAAAGAGTAAATGAAGCAGAAGCAGTTCCCTTTCCATAGATCTGAATTGAACCACCAAAATGCTCTCTAGCAACAAGCACTGTTATAGGCTTACCATCTTCATCGACACCATCAACTAGTTCTTGATCAATGATTTTTATATCTTTGTCATTCGTTGCATAAGCAGCACTGCCTGACATAACCATAACAAGACTTCGGCGTACATAAAGCGACTTATCATTACTCACACCATCGGCACAACCTACATGCACAGGATCGGAACATAAAACTCCATTATATTTATTGTCTTTAACATCGAATACCCCATTCGAGTTAAAATCAATTAATTCTTCTAGCTCACCACCTAATTGCCCACTGGCCTGCTGCGGGTTAAAAATACCATCCTCATTATAATCGTTAAATGCATCATTTAAATCAAATGATTGGCCCGTAACATCCTTACCAGTAAGAAATGTTGTCATTTCGCTAGCATCAAAACGACCATTACCATTCAGATCTGGGAATGACTCTTCACCAATTGCAGTAGCAGTAATAGTTGCACGCCCGCCATATTTCTGGCCATAAAAATTACCATAAACACCTAAAGCAGGATCTAGAATCATACCAGCTTCAGGATTACGAATTTGAATACCAGCACCATCAATTAGAACTTCACCTAATGGGCGAGGTAACTGACTTGTCCATTTCACAGTACAAGCCCCTTTTATCGTTTGACAGGCATCCTCAATAGACCCCCCCTCTGTAGTAAATGAAACTGTCGTTCCATCAGGCACAGGGTTATTAAACGCATCAGCTAAACGCGCAGTGACTAATACTTCTGAGCCATCTCGGTTCCAGCCTTCTGCATTTAAACTTTGTGCAGAAAGTGAAAAACTATCTTGGTCAGGAATACCCGTTGAAATAATCAATTGACTCGACTGACTTGATATTGCAGGAATAGAATTATCATCGACTGTTGCAGTTACTCTTAATGATGTGGCAACGGTACCAGTTGTCACAACCGTTTGTACAAGCCCCTCATTATTAGTTGTTGCCTCAAGAGGTGCAAGCTTTACGCCTCCAACGCCAGTATTCAAATTAAACTTCACATTCTGATTACTAACAAAGTTACCATTTTTATCTAGAACTCTAAACTTAACCACTGACGATTCAGTACCACCAGTGCCAAGAATGCTAATATTTTCAGGAACCGCCGATACAAATACAATACTACCTATATCAGATCTTAAAACATTAATAGTTCCTGTGGCTGACAAGCTAATTCCACCAGCATTCGCAGTAACATTTATTTGATCTTCACCTACGCACCCTTGTGCTAAGTAGGTAGAAGTCGCAACGCCATTACTAGATGATACAGGCGAACTTATTTGTGCTTGGGCAGGAATTTTAGTTGCACACGTTGAAGAAAAGTTAACGTCCACAGGCTGAGTAAATGCATTACCTAGATCATCTTGAATTAAAACAGAAATTGTTGCAGTACCACCAGCAGAAACTGTAGTACTGCTAACTGCTGCCTTGCCCTTAACAAATGGATTGCCGCTTCCCATAACAACATTAGTTGCACCAACAACAACAATAGTATTACCTACTTCACCAGTAACTAGTGAAGCCATAACTTCTCCTGCACCTAAAGCACTTCCTGCATAAATATCAACAGTGGCCTTACCTTGAGCGTTCGTTACAGCTGTTTTAATTGGTAAATCACCTATTGGACTGGAAAAGGTCACAATCGCTGGCTTCTTAATACCTGTCACTGTTGCAACTAATTTCCCAGGTGAAAGAGTACTAATTGACTGTATTGGAGAACCATTTGCATCAGTTAAAACTAATGAAACTTGAGCACCGCCACCAGCTACACCACCATCACCCTTCATATTAAATCCAATCTTACCGGACTCACCACTGTCAATTTTTGCGCTTACTGTACCAGCTCCAGCAATCGTCGCAGTCACTAATGTAATACTCGCTACACCATTAACGTCAGTTAAGGCTGTTCCGATAGAGGGATTGAAAGATCCAATATTGCTATCACTGAGTGAAAAAGTAACTAAGATACCAGCAAGAGGCCCAAGTTTAGAATCTACAACTTTAGCAGTGACCTCCGCAGGGGCTATAGCCGAAATATCAATATTTGAAATTCCCATGGTGACAGTGACGACACTTGGCGTCGGCGGAGTACCGGAACCATCATCAGAGATACTGCCTCCACCACCACATGCTAATAATAAAAGCGAACACAATCCTGCGAGAAAAACCTTATACGCTGACTTCATTGTCAGGCTCCCTGTTACTCTGATGATAATATCTAAGCGAGACGCTTATTACTTATAGGCTAACATTACACAATTTTCACGCAACTTTCCCATAACTATCTTATTTTATTTCGCAAATTTGATAAATACTTTAACATTAATTGTCATTTCATCTTCACGATTTTCTTGCTAGTCTTGTGAGCGCCAAAAAATAGAATGTATAAAAAACACACAGGACTCTCTATGGCAATTTCTATAAAAAATAAACTCGGCCTTACAAGTAAAATTCTGATCGGTATGGGAACAGGTATTGCTTTAGGCCTCATTCTCCGCAATGCCTTTCCAGAAAGCGATATAGTAAAAGATTATATTACTGAAGGTTTCTTGCATGTTATCGGTACTATCTTCATCTCCAGCTTAAAAATGTTAGTCGTTCCTTTAGTCTTTATTTCATTAGTTTGCGGAACTTGCTCACTGAGTGAACCTTCAAAATTAGGCCGCTTAGGGGGGAAAACCCTCGCCTTCTATTTATTCACGACCGCCATTGCTTTAGTGATTGCGATTGTCAGCGCAGCCCTAATACATCCTGGAAACGCCTCACTGGCGTCAGAAAAAATGGAGTACGTCGCAAAAGAAGCCCCAAGTCTTGCTGATGTGCTGATAAACATAGTGCCTACCAATCCGATGCAGGCATTGAGCGAAGGTAATATGCTGCAAATTATTATTTTTGCGGTCATTTTTGGCTTTGCTATTGCCCATATTGGTGAGCGCGGCAAACGTATTGCGGCGTTGTTTGAAGATTTAAATGAAGTCATCATGCGTGTCGTGACACTGATAATGCAACTCGCGCCCTATGGTGTATTTGCGCTGATGGCAAAACTTGCATTAACACTCGGTTTAGAGACCTTTGGTAGTGTGGTTCAATATTTCTTCGTGGTCTTAGGTGTATTACTAGTCCATGCGTTTATCGTTTATCCAATCCTTTTAAAACTTTTCTCAGGCCTCAACCCCTTAATATTCATTCGTAAAATGCGCGATGTGCAGTTGTTTGCTTTTTCAACCGCCAGTTCAAATGCCACTTTACCCATTACCATAGAAGCGTCTGAACATAGATTAGGTGTCGATAATAAAATCGCCGCTTTTACGCTACCGTTAGGCGCTACGATTAACATGGATGGCACAGCAATCATGCAAGGCGTTGCCACTGTGTTTATTGCGCAGGTTTTTGGCATTGAGCTCTCACTAACCGATTATGCCGTTGTCGTTGTGACTGCCACGTTAGCATCAATTGGTACAGCGGGTGTTCCAGGTGTCGGACTTATCATGCTGGCCATGGTGTTAAATCAAGTTGGCTTACCAGTGGAAGGGATTGCCCTGATTATCGGTGTCGATCGCTTACTCGACATGGTACGTACTGCTGTAAACGTCACAGGTGATTGCGTAGCAACTGTAATTATTGCTAAATCAGAGGGCGAATTTAACGAGCAAGTGTTTAACAACACTCAAGCGGGTAAAGTTGCTAGAAGTTTTGATGAGCAAGTTCATCATTTAGATAAATCGAACTAAACCTCACAAAGACCAAAATGACGCCCAGCTTCAGTTGGGCGTTTTTGTTTGAACGCAATACAGTTAACATTTCTATTGTTAGCAAAATGTGAACGCGCCAATAGTACGGAAGTTTGTTTTTAGATACATTATGTTTACTATTTTAATACGTTTAATGGGAGGGGTATAAATGTGGTGGAGAAGTCTTTGGATCCTGATTGCATGCTGGTTATTGAGTGCCCACTTCGTACGTTACGAACAAATTAACTTTGCTATTCCTTTTGCACTTGCGCCTTTGGTCTTATTTTTTAACTCAGTTTACTTACTTCGTTTATTACAAATTTTATTATTTATAAGTGTCTTTGCCGTATGGGGCGTCACAACCATTGAAGCGGTACATCTGCGATTAGCGCAAGAAATGCCTTGGTTGAGATTGTCTTTTATCATGATGGCGGTGATGTTATTTACCTTAGGCGCGATTATGTGTGGCAACGGCATTTTGCGGATCAGAAAACAAAAATCGCCTTGGGGAAATTCCCCGATACGCTAACACTTTAACGGTAAAACCTTCTTATTCAACAATCAATTAGTACTTATTTTGACCACAAGTTCAACTCGGTCAGCAAAGGTTAAGTTCAACTAAGATATGCTGATCCTCTATTTGGTTATCAGTGTGATTTTACGTAGACTAGTTTGCTAAAGCTTAGCTCATACACTTTAAGGCATTATATTATGAGAATTTTGGTTGTTGAAGACGATCCTATTTTATCCCACCACTTAAAAGTGCAATTAAGCGATCTCGGCAATCAAGTTCAAGTGGCACTTACTGCCAAAGAAGGTTTTTATCAAGCCACTAATTATCCCATCGATGTCGCCATTGTCGATTTAGGGCTACCCGATCAAGATGGTATTAGCTTAATTCAACAACTCCGTGAAGCGGGTCTTAAAGCACCAATATTAATTCTCACGGCACGAGTTAATTGGCAGGATAAAGTTGAAGGCCTAAACGCCGGAGCCGATGACTATTTAGTGAAACCCTTTCAAAAAGAAGAGCTTGTCGCAAGGCTTGATGCCTTAGTGCGCCGTAGCGCAGGTTTTGTTAAACCCGTGATTTGCAGTGGAGAATTGAAACTCGATCTCGCCGCCAAACAAGTCACTCTGGGTGACGAAGTCATGGAGGTCACTGCCTTTGAATATTTAATCCTCGAATATTTGATGCGCCATTGTCATGAGGTTGTCGCCAAGCAACGTTTACTCGATGTGATTTATGGTGATAAGGAAGGCGATCCCAATACGATTGAAGTCATGGTCAGCCGCCTGCGTAAAAAACTGACCCGAGATGGTATCGATAACCCCATAGTGACCATCCGCGGCCAAGGATATAAATTTAACCTACCATGCAATTAAGATTAAAATTCAAGAAACGTCTGCTGACACGGATGTTTCTCACCTCACTATCAATTATTACCTTAGTGGGTTTTGGTCTCGCATGGATGGTTAATATTCTGCATGCGCAAAATAGTTATAACGAAGAAACGGCCCAACTCATTGCCGAAATTCCCCAAGTCGCCGCCGAATTACGGGAGCACGATCTTATCCCCGATACCAGTGCTTGGTTAGAAGAAAATAATAAACAAGAGCGCTATGTAATAGCGAGTTGCGATGGCAAATTTAAGCAGGTTTGGACCTCATCCCTCGCAGTAGATCGTGGATTATTTGATACCTGTGAGCGTTTTAACGAAATCCGTAACGACTCCCCGCCCTACTACCTCACCATGGCTGACGACAGAGGTTATTTCGTCTATTTGCTCGCGGTAGAAATTGCCAGTGTGCATTACAACCTCCTTGTCATGAAAGATGCCGCCAAACTGGAGCAAGAATACAGTAAGTTCAGTAAACGTACTTATATTCGTTTAGCCATGGTGTTGGCCTTAGCCTTAATTCTATTGGTCAGCGCCGCCTATTGGGGCATGCGTCCCTTGGTACGGATGCAAAACGAACTGCAATCAATTAACCAAGGTAAGAGTAAATCACTTTCTGAGGGCTATCCTGTTGAACTTGAAGGCGTAACGCAAGCACTCAACCAGATGTTGCAACAATCGAGTGCCCAACAACAGCGCTATCAAAATGCTATGAATGACTTGGCACACAGTCTTAAAACCCGCTTAGCCGCCGTGCATGCCATTACAGATGACGCCAGTTTGAGTAAACAATCTGCGAGCGAAAAGATCATGGAACAAGTCAGCCAGATGGATCAGCTGGTCAAATACCAATTAAAACGGGCCATGTTAGGCCGCCAAGGCCTGAAGCAAGAACAAACTGTTATTGCGCCCTTAGTCGACCAATTAGCGCAAATGTTGTTTAAAATTTATCGCGACAAGCAAGTGCAGTTCTCAGCAAACATTCCTCCCGCCTTAATGTTCCCTGGCAACAAGGGCGACTTGATGGAACTGTGTGGCAACCTAATGGAAAACGCTTTCCGCTTGTGTATCAGTCAAGTGCATGTCTCTGCTCAAATTAATTCGCATGGCGAATTTGAACTTATCGTTGAGGATGATGGCCCGGGTGTTGAAGAAAGCTTAAGACAGAAGATTATCCAACGTGGCGTGCGTGCCGATACCCAGTCCCCAGGGCAAGGGATAGGATTAGCTGTCTGTGATGAAATCGTTCACAGCTACGGTGGCAGCTTAAAAATTGAAGAAAGTCGCTTAGAAGGGGCGCTCTTTAGGATCAGTATCCCAGTGTAAGAAACTGGGATACTATCATGCAATCACCGCATATAGCTGTTCGGCTCGATTAAACATGATCCAAGAAGTGGCAATATATTTGTCACCACTCACAGGTTTATTTCCCCGATGTGAATGAGTAAATCCCGCAGGCGCTATCACCATAGTGCCTTTTTTAGGGGAGATTTTACGCTGTTGATAATAGAATTCGGTTTCGCCGCCCTCTTCCACATCATTTAGATAAAACATATAGAGCACGACGCGATGCAGAGCTTCATTGTGGCCATTCTGCGGGAATTGCTCCGAATGCCAATGGGGATAACCGCCTTTATTTTGCTGATACTTTTGAATATTAATACTGCCACTGCGATACAAATACTTCACTAAGCCATCGGCCCTAGGCGCACCCAGCGTCGCAAAATTAGTCGGAGTTAGCGTTACAGGTTGGCCCTGTTCATCACTCACTGACACAGCAACCGCACCCATTAGTGCCATTGAATACTTTGTGAAATAATCTATCGCGCCCTTTAAGGTATAACCTAAGAGTTCGTTTCTGATGGGCTGCAGGTCGATGAAACTATCTAAGGTCAAATCGCGGCTGATCTTCTTCTCCAGATCGACGCCATTGCCCGTTTGTCCATCAACAACGCCAGCATGTTGCTCAAATGCCAGAATGAGACGGTCACACAAGTCATTCGGCAACGCATTAGGGTATACTTCAATAAAGTCCATACTTCCTCAATGGAGTGGCTACTTTCTAGGCTTACTATGCTGACATGTTAGTTAAGTAATTGTAAAGCAGCATCATTGAGATAAAATAACCCACATTAGGCTTCACGATAACAAGAATATGAAAAAAAGCTGTAAAGTCTCAGTCCATCAACTTCAAGTCGGCAACTTTGTGCGTTTGCCCGTGGCTTGGAAAGATCATCCCTTTTTATTCAGTAGCTTTCATATTAAACAAACTGCGCAAATCGAGTTGATTAAAAATCTGGGCATCGAACATGTCATCGTCGATTTAGAACGCAGCGACGTCGCCCCGATACATGCTGATGCGGTCAACCCTATCAAATTGCCGCCAAGTGCTGAAATCAATGTGCTTAAAAACGACATGGATCAATACAAGGCTGAGCAAATCGAAGTACAAAAAAAATTACGCCGTGACATTAATAAAACTGAGCAAAATTTTACCCGCTCAGTAGCCATGATGCGCAGCCTCATCTCTAAGCTACGTAATCGCCCCTTAAATGCGGTCGATGACGCCAAAGATTTGGTGCACACCATAGTCGAACAGCTGCTCAACTCAGATAACTTAGTGCTGCATTTGATGAGTGATGCTAAGCAGGATGAAAGCATTTACTACCACTCCTTGAATGTTGCGATCCTCTCTATGCTGATCGCCAAAGAAATGGAATGGGATAGAAGTGAAATCGAAACGGTCGGTCTCAGTGCCCTGTTCCACGACGTGGGTAAATTAAAAATCCCACCACAAATTCTAAAAAAATCGACACCTTGGTCAGCACCAGAGCTTAATTTTATCAAGCAGCATCCATTACTTGGGATTGAACTGCTCAAATTAGCCGATAATTTTCCCCAAGCAGCCTTACCTGCAATCACCAATCACCACGAGTTTCTCGATGGCAGTGGTTATCCCAAAGGCCTAAAGGAAGAGGCTCTCGATAAGGTATCGCAACTGATTGCGGTAGTGAACGAATATGACTCCTTGTGTTACCCAAGCCAACAGGGCAAAGCCAGAATGCCCTACGCCGCACTAGGGCATTTGTATAAGCAATATAAAACTAAGCTAAATCAAGAGTATATTGGCAAGATGATCAAGATGCTGGGCATTTACCCCCCCGGCAGTGTGGTGGAATTATCCAGCGGTCAATATGCCATGGTGATGTCGGTTAACTTAACTAAACTACTATGTCCAAAAATATTGGTTTACGATGCCTTAGTGCCCAAAGATCAGGCGCCTATCGTTGATCTGGAAATTGAAGGGATCAGCATAGTGCGCTGCTTACCACCTGCGGCGCTTCCTGAAAAAGTCCACGAGTATTTGAATCCGCGCGAGCGAGTGAGTTACTACTTTGGCGGCGATAGTCGTAAGTAGTTGATTAAGAAACTGGCTTAACGATTATGTCTAACGAGCTTCACTCATTTACGCAAAGTCATCGAGTCTCACTCATTGAATAAAAGTCATTGAATGAACGTAGTTAAATGGCAGTGATAAAAATAAGGGTCGAATATTACATTCGCCCCTTATTTTTAATTCGAGAAAACCAACACAGCTAGCGGCTGACTTATAACCAATGCTTACGTTTAAAGAAGAAGTAAGTACCTGCGGCACTGGCTAACATCATCACAATCGCCATAGGGTAACCGTATTGCCACTCAAGCTCAGGCATGCTGGCAAAGTTCATCCCATAACTACTGGCAATCAAGGTCGGTGGTAGAAATACCACAGCGGCAACCGAGAAGATTTTGATGATTTTGTTCTGCTGCAGACCACTGAAACCCATGGCCGCATCGAGCAAGAAGTTTAACTTATCGAAGATAAACTGACTGTGGGGCATCAGCGACTCGATATCCGACAACATTTCCCGCAAGTCCTTTAAATGTTCATCGGATAACTGGCCACGATAATAACGCTGCATATAACGCAGTGAACGCTGTGTATCGAGCAAACTTAATCGGATTTTACCATTAGAGTCTTCTTGCAGAGTGATGAGCTTAAATACATTGTCAAGTTCATCGTTATCAAATACTTGCTCACCGACATTTTCAAGTACAGTGTAAACGTCTTCAATTAAGTCAGATAAATAATCCACTTTCAGATTAAATAATTCGAGAAACAATTCCTGCGGTGTCGATACTTCTAACCGCCCTAAACGCAAGTAGTTACGCAGTAAACGGATAAGACCTACGTCTTCTTCACGAATTGTCAGTAAAAAATTGCTACGAAGGTTAAAGGAAACGTTAACGCCGCGCACATCTTGGCCGACACGCTGTGGGAATAACGAATTAATATGCAAGCCGTCACTGTTTTGATAAAAACGTGCTGAGGCCTCAATTTCATTGATATCTTCTTCGTCAGGCACTTCTTCAACGGAAAAATGACTTAACCACTCTCGCTCCTCATCATCGGGTTTATACAGATCTAACCAAATGGTCGACGCGGGAATACTGTCCAGTATGCCGAGCTCTGTCACAGTAAGGTGACGATTATCATAGACATAAGCAGTAATCATTTGTCCTCCTGAAAAAAAACTTAAGTTAACGATTCCACTTAAGTGCAGGCTAAAAAATTGTCGCTAGTTTACCGCATAAGTTGGCAATGAAAAGGCGTGCAAGGTAATTTAGTAAAATAAATATGCCTTAGTCGGTTTCGATAATTGCCAACCGTTCTTGGGTCGAAAAGCGAATATGGATGCCATCGATAGTGACCATTTTCGAGTCTGAGATATCCCCTTTTCGCACACGATACTCGCCGTTATTGTCGGCATTCGGTGACACAATTCTCACAGTGACAATTCTATGCTGATCGCGCCAATACCAAACACTGTAACTCAGCAGGCTAAATCCAATCACTACAAACACACCCGTCAACAGGTATCGACGCCACAGCGGTTCACTAAAACGCTTTGAACTGAGATTAACAACCTGAGGTTCAATCTGACGCTTGCGTTTCACCAGCAAAAACCAAGCGCCAGCAATAACTAAGACTGTTAGTAAAATTTTAATGAGCATGGCTCTTTCCTCTGATAAACGTCCGCTTGTGCTCAATGGTCTCGATCAAGTCAGCAGCAATCTTGCATTAGCCCTTCAATGCCACACAAGTTAGCGCATTATACGCAGACTTATGTGGATAAACTGTCTTTGGGATCAAGCTTAAAGTGCACAGTCAAATAGATAAGGCGAATGTAAGAGCCACACACATGCACATAGACATAGACAAAGCAAAACGTTAAACAGAGTACAACAGACTTATGACAGGGCGAAAACACTGCGGGACCCATGCCTAAAATTGATAGCTACAGATCACAATACTCAACATAAGTAAGTACCTGACATTAAAAATCTTCAAATCCCTTCGCCATCCGCTGAATTTGTGCCAAAGGAACGCCGTGGCGATTACGTTTGGCGCATTCCTGCTGATGAGCCAGACTGTTTGGTTCACCCACAAGCACAATTCTAACTTGATAACCTAAGGCTTTTGCCGCCGCTTCATAGGCCATGTATTCCCAGTGGCACAGATTGGTATTATCACAAATCACCACAGGCTCGCTTGAAGAAAGTGCCTGAATAAACCCCGTCAAATTACATTGATGAAACTCAGGTAATTTCTTGGCATCGAAACGGTATTCATCTTCATGGTAGAAAAAACTATCGGTCGAAAATACGCCACGTTGCCGCACGCCAATGGCTTTTTCTAAAGGAAGGGAAAGAATGTAAGTTTCAACCCAATGTGATTTACCACTGCCCGGTAAGCCACGCATTATAATCGCAACTTTTTCGCTCATGCGTTCGACTCACTGCCAATCACTCGACCCGCTAAAATGGTATCAACCAACTGAGGCACTAACTCCCCCGCTTTTCCTGTGAGGTGATATTGAAACTGACTGTGTCTATCGGGTGCCATCATATTCACTTCGACTGTTTGAGCCCCATGATGGTTAGCAGTATCCACAAAGCCCGCGGCAGGATACACAGTGCCAGAGGTGCCAATGGCAATAAACAAGTCACAGTTATCGAGCGCATCGTGAATTCGATCCATCCCTAAGGGCATTTCACCAAACCACACCACATGGGGGCGTAATCGCTGGGCCGGAATACAACAAGTACAGCAATTATCGGCACCAAAGGGCTCACGTAAAATAAAGGTCTGACGTGAGCGCGGACAACGGCCTTTGGATAATTCACCGTGCATATGCAATAGACGACGCGAGCCCGCACGCTCATGCAGATCATCAATATTTTGTGTGATGATAAGTAATTGACCTTTAAAGTCCGCTTCCAACTTTGCTAAGGCCACATGCGCTGCATTGGGTTCAACCGTGCCACTATGCAGTTGCAACCAACGACTATTGTAAAATCGCTCTACCAATTCAGCATCACGCTCATAACCTTCTGGTGTAGCAACGTCTTCAATATGATGCTCTTCCCACAGACCATCTTGATCGCGAAAGGTGCGTAAACCCGACTCAGCAGAGATCCCTGCGCCGGTTAACACCACAATTTGCTGGTACATGCTGATTCCTTATTATTTTATTTATTTGAATTATTCTCACTGACTTTGGCAGCCGTGAATATTATTCCTTGGTATAACCATACAAAAACTATGCTTGAATTGCCGCAAAATATTGTGATTTAACGCCTATTGACACAATTTATCTGCATATCGCCCTAGAAAGCCAGAACAAAGGTTTAAGTTTTCAACCTGAGCACCTATAATGGCAAACACTATCCACGGATGAACCTATTGGTTCTGCAATCAAGAGATTAGCAATGACAGATGGAAATCAAGCGCTAAAAAAAGCGGGTTTGAAAATTACCCTGCCACGAGTCAAGATCCTAGAACTGATGCAAGGACCTGAAAACCAACATATCAGTGCAGAAGATTTGTACAAGAAGCTGCTCGATATCGGTGAAGAAATTGGTCTAGCCACCGTCTACCGTGTGTTAAACCAATTTGATGATGCAGGTATTGTCAGTCGCCATCATTTTGAGAGCGGTAAAGCCGTTTTCGAACTATCGACTCAGCATCATCATGATCACTTAGTTTGCCTATCGTGTGGCAAAGTGATTGAGTTTTCAGATGAAGTCATCGAACGTCGTCAAGATGAAATTGCCATGAAACACAACATTAAGCTGACTAATCACAGCTTATATTTGTACGGCACTTGCACCAACGATACCTGTGAGCATAACGACGCCTAAGTCGGCCATTGTGTTTATATAGCATTAAGCAAAAAACCAGCCTAAGGCTGGTTTTTTATTGGATGATGTTTACGGGTAAACCGCTATAACACCTTGGCATAGATATTCACTTGATGGCCCATAAACTCATTTTGCTCACGCCAATGCATGCCCACACGCTTAGCCACACCTTCAGAACCGAGATTCCCTGCTAAGATAAGTGCAATCGTCTGGTCAATGCCAAAACGTTTAAATTCGGCTAATGCAGCAAATGCGGCCTCAGTACCAATTCCAGTTCCCCAATACTCAGGGAAATAACGATAACCCAGTTCGACTTCGCTGAATTCTGGAATAAATTTCGGACCACAAAAACCAATCACCCGCTTATCAGCTTTATGCTCTACCGCCCAACGACCAAAACCATGTTGCTGATAATCGACTTGGATCACCTTGTGAAACAACTCAACCGCCTGCTCGCGAGCTGTAAATGCCGCGGTGGGAATGTACTTTAGCATCTCGGGATTACTGTTCATCAAATAAAGCGCTTCACAATCTTGCTCAGTAAATGGTCGAATAATTAACCGTTCAGTTTGGGTTATCATCTTTGCTCCTTCAAAAATGGCACTTAAAAATCAACCAATGGTTCGCTTAAAGTGCACTGGCGTAACGTCAACGACACTACGCCAATACCTCAAGCTTAACGGTGGAAATCACCACTGCGCTCAGGCTGATACAGGATTTCTTCAATACGCACTTTTACCATAGAACCACCCGGACCTGGCCATTCAATTTCATCACCTTGAGAGAGCCCTAATAATGCGCTGCCCACTGGCGCCAAAATAGAAATCGTGCCCGCGCCGTTCACGTCTTTTGGATACACTAAACGTAAACAGAAAGTCTCATTACTGGATGAAACGCTAAACTTCACTTCTGAATTCATGGTCACCACATTCGCAGGCACCTGTGATGCAGACACAATATCGGCTCTGTCTAATTCAGCCTCCAATGCCGCTTTGCCCGGAAACGCATTTGCCGGCAGTGACTCCAATAATCGCTCTAGTCTTTCTAAGTCAATTTCCGAAATAATGATTTTAGGTGTTTTCACAGTTTTTCCCTCGTAAAAAAATGTGATGTTTAAGCCGTTACTGTGGCTAACATCGACTCTGTTGCTTACCCTCCCCCAATGCGATAAGCCCCATAAAACAAATACGCTCGCAACGATAGACTGCAACCGTGTTAAATAAATTTGAGTTCAAGATTTTTTGCAGAACAGCACTGAAGCCATAAGCACTTAGCTCATGGTTAATGGCTCTACTCACATTATCCTCGACAATGACACAGACGAGCGCGTAGTAGAGAAGCATCAATCTAACCCGTAGAAGAAAAAATATCTAGTCTTCATGGTGTTAGCTCAATCCCATTCCTGTCATTTACTGCGATTCGCTGCCGAAATTACAGCCAATAAAAAAGGCGCCTTAGGCGCCTTTTATATTCGAAAGGTTAGCTTACCAACCTGTACGAATACGCAGCGCTTTGCCGATATCAGCAAGCGAGCGGACAGTTGTCACGCCCGCTGCTTCTAATGCAGCAAATTTGTCTTCTGCAGTACCTTTACCGCCAGCGATAATCGCGCCAGCATGGCCCATACGCTTACCAGCAGGTGCAGTGACACCCGCAATATAAGACACAACAGGCTTAGTCACGTGTGCTTTAATGAAAGCCGCCGCATCTTCCTCAGCGTTACCACCGATTTCACCGATCATAACGATCGCTTCAGTCTGTGGATCGTTTTGGAACATTTCCAGTACATCAATGAAGCTAGTACCTGGAATTGGGTCACCACCAATACCTACGCAAGTAGATTGGCCGAAACCTTCATCCGTTGTTTGCTTAACCGCTTCATAAGTCAGAGTACCTGAACGAGAAACGATGCCCACTTTGCCTTTTAAGTGGATGTGACCTGGCATAATGCCGATCTTACATTCACCTGGGGTGATAACACCTGGGCAGTTAGGGCCGATCATGCGAACGCCAGTTTCTTCAAGCTTCACTTTAACTTGCAGCATGTCCAGTGTAGGAATGCCTTCAGTGATACAAACGATAAGCTCGATGCCACCGTCGATAGCTTCAAGAATGGCATCTTTACAGAAAGGAGCCGGTACATAGATCACAGAAGCAGTCGCACCAGTCGCAGCCACAGCGTCTTTCACAGTGTTGAACACTGGCAGACCTAAGTGAGTTTGACCACCTTTACCAGGAGACACACCGCCCACCATTTGCGTACCGTAATCGATAGCTTGTTGTGAGTGGAATGTACCTTGACCGCCAGTGAAACCTTGGCAAATTACCTTGGTATCTTTATTGATTAAGACAGACATTATTTGCCCTCCGCAGCTTTAACTACTTGCTCAGCCGCGTCAGTTAGACTGGTAGCTGCAATGATATCTAGACCTGATTTAGCTAATACTTCACGGCCAAGTTCAGCGTTAGTACCTTCTAAACGAACCACAACAGGTACTTTAACGCCCACTTCTTTAACAGCGCCGATAATACCTTCTGCGATCATGTCACAACGTACGATACCGCCGAAAATGTTAACCAGAACCGCTTTCACATTGCTGTCAGACAGAATGATTTTGAATGCTTCAGCTACACGTTCTTTCGTCGCGCCGCCGCCTACGTCTAAGAAGTTCGCGGGCTTGCCACCGTGCAAGTTAACGATATCCATAGTACCCATAGCAAGACCAGCACCGTTCACCATACAGCCAACGTTACCGTCTAATGCAACGTAGTTCAGCTCGAACTTAGCAGCGTGAGCTTCGCGGGCATCATCCTGTGATGGATCGTGCATGCCTTTGATTTTTGGTTGACGGTAAAGTGCGTTACCGTCGATACCGATTTTACCGTCTAGACAGTGTAGGTTGCCTTCAGTGGTAATAACCAGTGGGTTGATTTCAAGCAATGCGAAATCATGATCAACGAACATAGTCGCCAGACCCATGAAAATCTTAGTGAACTGCTTCATTTGAGTTGGGTTTAAACCTAACTTGAAGCCAAGATCACGTGCTTGATAACCTTGTGGGCCAGTCAAAGGATCTATGATTGCAGTGTGGATGAGTTCTGGCGTTTCTTCTGCCACTTTCTCAATTTCAACACCACCTTCAGTCGACGCCATGAACACAACACGACGAGTCGCGCGGTCAACAACGGCACCTAAGTACAGTTCGTTAGCGATGTCGGTGCAGCTTTCTACTAAAATTTTAGCAACTGGCTGGCCTTTCTCATCAGTTTGATAAGTCACCAGATTTTTGCCTAACCAGTGTTCGGCAAAGGCTCTGATTTCTTCTTTATCGCCAGTGACTTTAACGCCACCTGCTTTACCGCGGCCGCCTGCGTGTACTTGACACTTAACAACCCATAAATTTCCGCCAATATGGCCTGCCGCTTCTACAGCTTCTTGGGCTGTATCACATGCAAAACCTTCTGACACTGGTAAACCATATTCGGCAAATAAGGATTTTGCCTGATACTCATGCAAATTCATGATGATCTATCCGTATACTTCTAATCAAATCCAACTGGCCCGTTTGGGCCAGTCACGAGGGTATGTCTGGCTATTTCTTTAAGCGCAATCTCTTATCGAGTTGTGTTACAGATCAAGCAGCAGACGAGTTGGGTCTTCTAGGAAGTCTTTAATCGCAACCAAGAAACCAACAGACTCACGGCCATCAACAATACGATGGTCATATGAGAGTGCTAGGTACATCATGGGCAGGATTTCAACCTGACCATTGACTGCCATTGGGCGATCTTTAATGGCATGCATGCCTAAAATCGCACTTTGTGGCAGGTTAAGGATCGGTGTAGACATCAGTGAACCGAAAACACCACCGTTAGTCACAGTGAAGTTACCGCCAGTCATGTCAGCCACAGTCAGCTTACCGTCACGGCCTTTAAGGGCTAAGTCACGAACTGCTTTTTCGATTTCAGCTAAGTTCATGGTATCTGTGTCACGTAACACTGGTGTTACCAGACCACGTGGTGTTGATACTGCGATGCTGATGTCGAAGTAGTTGTGATAGACGATATCATCGCCATCAATAGACGCGTTGACTTCTGGGAAACGTTTCAGCGCTTCAGTCACGGCTTTGATGTAGAAAGACATAAAGCCTAAACGGATACCGTGGCGCTTTTCAAAGATATCTTGGTATTGCTTACGGATATCCATGATTGGCTTCATGTTCACTTCGTTAAACGTCGTGAGCATAGCGGTAGAGTTTTTCGCTTCTAACAAGCGGTTTGCGATTGTCTTACGCAGACGTGTCATTGGCACGCGCTTCTCGCTACGGCCAGCCGCTAACGGAGCTACAGCAGGTGCTGCTGGCGCCGCAGCTTTAGGGGCAGACTTAACGAAGGCTTCTACGTCTTCTTTCGTAATACGACCACCCACACCAGTGCCTTTTACTTTGCTGGCATCAACATTGTGCTCTGCCAGTAAACGGCGAACAGATGGGCTTAACGCATCACTGCTTTCATCGCTGGTTTCAGCTGCAGGCGTTGCCGCTTCAGCTTGTGCTTTAGTGACTTCTTTACCCGATACAGCACCGGCGATAAATTTAGCGATCACTTGTTCACCCAGAACAGTGGCGCCTTCTTCAAATAAGAACTCGCCAATGTGGCCATCTTCTGGCGCAACCACTTCAAGAACCACTTTATCGGTTTCAATATCAACCAGGTTTTGATCACGAGAAACTTGCTCGCCCACTTTCACATGCCAAGTGGCAATCGTGGCATCGGCAACAGATTCTGGTAGTACGGGTACCTTGATTTCGATACTCATGAAAAACTATCCTTTTATAAAATGTCTATTACTACAGTGTGATTGTAAGTTTCAGGGCACTGTTCACTAAAGATTCTTGCTGATGTGTGTGCAACTCAGGGTAACCACACGCTGGTGCAGCTGACGCTTCACGACCAGCATAAGTTAACTGTGCACCTGCAGGAACCGCGGCCCAGAAATGGTGTTGACTAGAGTACCAAGCACCTTGGTTCTGTGGCTCTTCCTGACACCAAACAAAATCTTTCACATGTTGGTAATCAGCCAAAGCAACGATCATTTCATCATGTGGGAACGGATATAACTGTTCGACACGGATTAACGCTACGTTAGTGATATTTTCTTTACGACGTTTTTCCAGCAGCTCGAAGTAAACCTTACCACTGCAGAAGACAACTCGGTCAACCTTGCTTGCTTCCAACGTATCGATTTCACCGATCACATTTTGGAAACTGCCATTGGCTAATTCTTCCAAGCTTGAAACCGCTAATGGATGACGTAGTAATGACTTAGGCGACATAACAATAAGTGGACGACGCATAGGACGCACCACTTGGCGGCGCAACATATGGTAGACCTGTGCAGGTGTTGAAGGCACACACACTTGCATATTGTGGTTAGCACACATCTGCAAGAAACGCTCTAAACGGGCGCTTGAATGCTCAGGGCCTTGACCTTCATAGCCATGGGGTAACAACATAGTCAGACCACATAAACGGCCCCACTTCTGCTCACCCGATGACAAGAACTGATCGATTACCACTTGGGCACAGTTAGCAAAGTCACCAAACTGCGCTTCCCAAATAGTCAATCCGCCGGGTTCTGCTGTGGCATAACCATACTCAAACGCCAGTACTGAGGCTTCAGATAATACTGAGTCAGTAATATCAATTGGGCCTTGTTCATCAGCAATATTGCGCAGTGGCATGTAAGTCGTGCCATCGTTTTGATTGTGCAATACAGCATGACGATGGAAGAAAGTACCGCGGCCAGAATCCTGACCTGTAATACGTACACGCTTGTTGTCTTCCAGAATCGAGGCATAAGCCAGCGTTTCTGCAAAACCCCAATCGAGTGGTTTCTCGCCTTTTGCCATCGCTAAACGGTCGCTATAAATCTTAGCCACCCGTGATTGCAATGGATGACTTTCAGGTACATAGCTCAGTTTGTCAGCCAGACTTTGTAAACGCTCAGCCGACATAGAGGCTTGATACGCTTCGTCCCACTCACGACCGATATACGGAGTCCAGTCAACAGAATGCAGCGTCATTGGGCGCCATTCTTTAACCACACAATCACCTTGATCTAATGCATCACGGTAATTATTGATAAGACCAGTCACATCATCAGCAGCCATCACGTTTTCAGCGATTAGCTTGTCTGCATAAATCTTACGTGGCGTTGGGTGTTTCTTGATCTTGGCATACATCAGCGGCTGAGTTGCACTTGGCTCATCGGCTTCGTTATGGCCATGACGGCGATAACACACTAATTCAACCACCACATCACGTTTGAACTCGTTACGATAATCAACGGCTAACTGCGACACAAAAGCAACGGCTTCGGGATCATCAGAGTTAACGTGGAAAATCGGAGCCTGAACCATCTTAGCGATGTCAGTACAGTATTCAGTCGAACGAGTGTCCGCATGGTTAGACGTCGTGAAACCCACTTGGTTGTTCACTACGATGCGAATACTGCCGCCGACTTTAAAGCCACGGGTTTGAGACATGTTGAATGTCTCTTGTACTATCCCTTGACCTGCAATTGCAGAGTCACCGTGAATAGTAATAGGCATGACTTGTAAGCCATCCTTACAACCGCGACGGTCTTGACGGGCACGTACAGAGCCAATCACCACAGGGTTAACGATTTCAAGGTGCGATGGGTTAAAGGCCAGTGCTAAATGCACATTGCCGCCCGGCGTTTCAAAATCAGAGGAGAAACCTTGGTGGTACTTAACGTCACCAGAACCGTGGGTATCAGCATGCTTACCCGCGAACTCGTCAAACAGTTCAGCTGGACGCTTACCTAATACGTTCACTAATACGTTCAGACGACCACGGTGAGCCATACCGACGACGATTTCTTTAGTACCGGCTTCACCTGCACGATAAATAATTTCGCGCATCATAGGCACTAACGCATCACCGCCTTCTAACGAGAAACGTTTCGCACCAGGGAATTTAGCACCTAAGTATTTTTCAATACCTTCTGCGGCGTTAAGGCCTTCAAGAATGCGTGTCTTAACACTTTTATCGTAGTTAGCTTTACCTAAGGAAGGTTCGAGACGTTGTTGGATCCAGCGTTTCTCATCGGTATCGGTAATGTGCATATATTCAGCACCGATAGAACCACAGTAGGTGGCTTTCAGCGCTTTTACCAAATCCGCGAGCTTCATGGTTTCGCCACCATGAGCAAAAGAACCTGTATTAAACTCACGTTCCATGTCTTCTTTAGTCAAGCCGTGGAAAGCAGGATCTAAATCAGCTACTGGTTCACGTTTCCACAGTTCGAGGGGATCAAGATTAGCACCTTGGTGACCACGGAAACGATGGGCGTTAATTAATTGCAGGACTTTAACTTGTTTAGCATCCATTTCAGGATCCGTCACACGAGCTGAGCTCTTATGGCGACCTTCTAACGCTAAACTGCGAAAATAATCACGTACTTTTGAGTGAGCAGCTTCAGGCGCATCAACAGAGGCACCGTTCACAGGAGGGAGATTATCAAATACCGCACGCCAATCATCAGCGACTGACTGTGGGTCTTCTTGATAGGCTTCATACATCTCTTCTACGTAGGTCGAATTTGCACCACTTAAGTGAGATGATTCGAGCCAGGCTTTCATGATGCCTTGGTGCATTTCTATTCCTTTCAAACTTTATACACGTGCTTAGCCATAGTATTAAATATGCAGTCTGTAGAGATTACCTTCGACGCATAATTTCTGCCGCCCCTAGATGTCCAGATATACGGCGCGTTGTCTTCCATTACATACGCAAAAGAGTCACCTTCTGCTACCAGAAAGTGACTCTTCAAGAGCTATATTATTATTGGTTTCAGCTCGGGTTCTCGCATTACACTGCTCGCTTCAACAGCATGGACTTAATATGACCAATTGCTTTAGTCGGATTAAGACCTTTTGGACAAACGTCAACGCAGTTCATGATGCCATGGCAACGGAACACGCTATAGGCGTCGTCCAGCTCAGATAAACGTTCTTCTGTAGCTGTATCGCGACTGTCGATCAAGAAACGATATGCATGAAGCAGACCGCTTGGACCGATAAACTTATCAGGATTCCACCAGAATGATGGACAAGCCGTAGAACAACAAGCACACATGATACATTCGTACAAACCATCTAAATGAGCACGCTCTTCAGGGGATTGTAAGTGTTCACGAGCAGGTTGTTTCTCATCATTGATGAGGTAAGGCTTGATCTTCTCATACTGCTTATAGAACTGAGTTAAATCAACAACTAAGTCACGAACAACTGGCATACCTGGTAATGGACGTATTTCTAATTTCTTGCCTTTAAAGGTTGAAATTGGGGTAATACACGCCAGACCATTCTTACCATTCATGTTCACGCCGTCTGAACCACACACGCCTTCACGGCATGAGCGACGGAATGACAAAGTCGGATCTTGCTCTTTCAACTTGATCAGTGCATCGAGCACCATCATGTCAGAGCCTTCAGCCACTTCTAAGCTGTAATCCTGCATATACGGTTTAGTATCTACGTCAGGATTGTAGCGATAAACTGCAAATGTCAATTTCATCTTTGCAACTCCTAGTAGGTACGTTTCTTCGGCGGGAATGCTTCACGTAACTTAGGTGCCATGTTCACTGCACGACGATCCATCGTTTCAGTGATTGGGTCAAATAAGCTGTGGCATAACCAGTTCTCATCATCACGCTCTAAATAATCTTCACGTGAGTGAGCACCGCGACTTTCAGTACGGAAGTTAGCCGCATAAGCCGTTGCAATCGCCGTTGCCATTAAGTTATCTAACTCTAAGCATTCAATACGTTGAGTGTTGAATTCACGAGAGTTATCAGACAATTTAGCATTTGCAAGACGTTCGCGGATCACTTTCAACTGCTCTAAACCTTCAGCCATAGCATCGCCACGACGGAATACAGAGAAGTTTAATTGCATACACAGTTGCAGATCCTTACGTATTTGCGCTGGATCTTCGCCATCTTTGTTGCTTTCCCAACGATTCAGACGGGCCAGAGATGCTTGAATATCCGCATCGCTTGCGTCTTTTGGATCGTCAGTCTCATCCAAAGCTTTACCTAAATGCTGACCCGCCGCGCGGCCAAAGACCACTAAGTCGAGCAATGAGTTACCACCTAAGCGGTTTGCACCGTGAACAGATACACAGGCAATCTCACCCACAGCGAACAGACCGATAACATCATGTTCAGTGCCGTCTTCATTCTTACGAATAACTTGACCACTGACCTTAGTTGGCAGACCGCCCATCATATAGTGACAAGTTGGTAATACTGGGATTGGACCATCGGCCGGATCGATATGGGCAAAGGTACGAGACAATTCACACACGCCTGGTAAACGTGCTTCTAATGTTTCTTTACCTAAGTGATCAAGCTTGAGTAAACAGTGTGGACCTAATGGACCGTCTAAACCACGACCTTCGCGGATTTCAGTCATCATTGAACGTGCTACCACGTCACGTGATGCCAAATCTTTCGCGTTAGGGGCATAACGCTCCATGAAACGCTCGCCGTCTTTGTTCAGCAGATAACCGCCTTCACCACGACAACCTTCAGTCACAAGTACACCCGCGCCGGCGATGCCAGTTGGGTGGAATTGCCACATTTCCATGTCTTGCATTTGCACGCCAGCACGCATTGCCATACCGACGCCGTCACCGGTGTTGATATGCGCGTTAGTGGTCGAAGCGTAAATACGCCCTGCTCCACCTGTCGCTAGAATCGTTGCCTTGGCTTTGAAATAAACGATATCGCCTGTTTCAATTTCAATCGCAGTACAACCCACAACGGCGCCATCATCGTTTTTAACGAGATCTAATGCATACCATTCTGAGAAGACTTGCGTCTTATGCTTAACGTTTTGTTGGTATAAACAGTGCAGCAAAGCATGACCAGTACGGTCGGCAGCTGCCGCAGTACGTGCAGCCTGCTCGCCACCAAAGTTCTTAGATTGACCACCAAACGGACGTTGGTAAATCGTGCCATTTTCGAAACGAGAGAAAGGCAAACCCATTTGCTCAAGTTCAATAACGGCTTCAGGACCGGTTTTACACATGAACTCAATCGCTTCTTGGTCACCGATAAAATCGGAACCTTTCACGGTATCGTACATATGCTGTTCCCAATGATCTTCATGGGCGTTACCTAACGCAACAGTGATACCACCCTGCGCAGATACGGTATGAGAACGAGTTGGGAATACTTTTGATAAAAGCGCACAGCTTTTACCTTCTTTGGAAATCTGCAGCGCTGCACGCATACCAGCGCCACCGGCACCGATCACTACAGCATCAAATTCGCGTACTGGAATACTCACTTAGACACCCCACACAATAACAATGCCGGCCGCTAAATAACAAAATACGGTAACGACAAAGGTGAACTGTAAAACACCACGTAACGACGTGCACTTAACGTAATCTGTCAGCACTTGCCATACACCAATCCAAGCATGTACTAATAAGGCTACCAGCGTCAGAAGTGTAAACACTTTCATTGGCAGAGCACTAAATAGGCCATGCCAGACGTCGTAGGTGAGAGGGGAACTACATGCAATAAAGCCAACCAAGAAAATGGTGTAACAGGCGAGGATCACTGCACTAGCGCGTAGTAGAATATAGTCATGAACACCACTGCGTCCAAAACTTGCTGCATTGGTTACCATACCCAGATCCCCGCTATGATTGAAAAGGCTACCGTTAAGGCAAATACAGCTTTCGCTGATGCGGCACCCGATGACAATTCTTCCCAACGACCGGTATCCATTACTAAGTGGCGCAGGCCACCAAACAAGTGATACGCCAGTGCAGTCATAATGCCCCACAGGATAAACTTCATCACGAAGTTATCGAATAGAGACTGTACGCCAGCGAAACTTTCAGCTGATGCTAAAGATGAATTTAGCAACCAAATGAGAATGCCAACTGCGAACAGCATGATGACACCGGAAACACGGTGAAGAATTGACACAATCGCTGTTGCAGGAAAGCGAATGGTCTGCAGATCTAAATGGACAGGTCTTTGCTTTTTCACGTTCTGCTCACTCAGCTCCATTGAGCATTTTTTTTGTTATGTGAACCGCTTTTGTACAAACTTTAAACAGGAGGTTGATCACTGCAAAAGTAAACACAAAAGCAAAGTTTAAACAAACAGTTAACTATCTGAGCACGCACTCATTTAACATGTAAACAAAGGGTGCTTTATAATCGTTGTTTGCGGCCCTTATTGGGCGAGGCAAGTATACTCGCGGCAAATGTCAAATACAAACATCACAGAATGCAAATTATGTTTTTTTGACTATTTTTTACTGTAAGTGCCAGTTACAAATAGAAAAGTAAAGGCTTTTATACCATGGTCTAACTAATTTAAACGCTTATTTAAATTGAAATGTGATCTAGAATGGCTGTAAAGTAATGGCGGTTTGACATGCCGCACTCACAGATAAGAACTAAGTAAGGAGAACGGGGTATGGCTGATTTAAAAGCCAAATTAGAATTACCAGGGAACGACTCGATAGAATTGCCAGTAAAGCAGGGAACCGCTGGTTTTGACGTAATCGATATCAGTAAACTTGGCAGCAAAGGTTACTTTACTTTTGATCCAGGTTTTCTTGCGACTGCCTCCTGTGAATCTGCAATTACCTATATTGATGGTGATCTAGGTATATTGTTACACCGTGGCTATCCAATCGATCAACTTGCCGTTGACTCCGATTACCTAGACCTGTGTTATTTGCTGCTTTACGGTGAACTGCCGACCAAAGCGCAATATACTGAGTTTGTACATACAGTTAAAACCCACACTATGGTTCACGAGCAGCTAGCCTTCTTCTTTAGAGGTTTCCGTCGTGATGCTCATCCTATGGCCATGTTATGTGGTGTGACGGGTGCATTATCTGCATTTTACCAAGACTCTCTGGATGTTAACGATCCACGTCACCGCGAAATCGCAGCTTATCGCTTAGTCTCAAAAATGCCTACGATAGCAGCCATGTGCTACAAGTATTCTTCAGGCCAGCCATTCGTGTACCCACGTAATGACTTAAGCTATGCGGGCAACTTCTTAAGCATGATGTTTGCTGTACCGTGCGAAGAATACATAGTTAACCCTATTGTTGAACGTGCAATGGACAGGATCTTCATTTTACATGCAGATCATGAACAAAATGCATCGACTTCAACAGTACGTTTAGCCGGTTCTTCAGGTGCAAACCCATTTGCGTGTATCGCAGCGGGTATCGCATCTCTTTGGGGCCCTGCACACGGCGGCGCTAACGAAGCCTGTTTGCAAATGTTAGAAGAAATCGGTTCAGTAGACCGTATTCCTGAATTCATTGAACGCGCTAAAGATAAGAATGATCCTTTCCGTCTGATGGGCTTTGGACACCGTGTTTACAAAAACTTTGACCCAAGAGCCAAAGTGATGCGTGAAACCTGTCATGAAGTGCTGAAAGAACTGAAAGTACAAGATCCACTCTTGGATGTGGCAATGGAGCTTGAGCGCATTGCACTTGAAGACGAATACTTCATTTCTAAAAAGCTGTATCCAAACGTCGACTTCTACTCTGGCATCATTATGAAAGCCATTGGTATTCCAACCAGTATGTTCACTGTGCTGTTCGCACTGGCACGTACTGTAGGCTGGATTGCGCACTGGAAAGAAATGTTAGATCAACCAGGCCACAAAATCAGCCGTCCACGTCAGTTATATACTGGTGAAACTGCGCGTGATTTCGTCGCACAAGACAAACGCTAAGTCCCACGACTTACGCATTAAAAAGCGCCTAAGGGCGCTTTTTTCATTTCAAATAATCCTCTTTTAAACTTATACCAATCACATTAAATATCTAATCAGTTCAGAGCCTCACAGGCATTTCAATCCAAGGCGCATTGACGCAGAAATGGTTATTCCCTTTTAAGTCAATGCAACACCGGAGTGGGATGTCTGTGAGGCTCCCGAAGGGCGGCTGATGTTCACTACATGGCAAAGCGCTTTATACTGCGTTCAAGGCTTTCAACAGAGCACCACTATGCCTTCAAGCCTTCGCCTTGTCTAAAGCGCGTTGAACTCCCGCTGAATGAACAGATATTTAATACGATTGGTATTACTTCTCCTGACAAAATACATTGTTGCAATTGCGCACTTGTGTAATCTTAATTAACCGCGTTTAGTTATTCTCATCACTTTTTAAACCTTTTAGCTACATTTAGTAAGAATCACAAATCACACTTAGCCAAAAATACAGCTAACAATCTGAAATTAAACAACTTTAAATATTGGCATGGTTTCTGCTAACAACTGACATCACAATAAAGACAACAGGTAACATTCTTATGGAAAAGTCAAAAATTGCTCAATTCACCCTGCCACTGCTAATGATTTCGATGCTAGCAGCCTGTGGTGAGGAAGAAGTGGTCAAAAAAGAAGAAAAATATGCCATTCCCGTCGAAACCACTACAGTGATGCAAGGAAACGTTTCTTCTTTTTACAGTACAACTGCCACCTTAGAAGCGCCACAGGAAGCCAATGTAGTGAGTCGTATATCAGGGCTCATTGAATCTCTCGCTGTTGAAGAAGGTGACCGCGTTCAAAAGGGCCAAGTGCTCGCTGTTATTGATGCCAAAAGACAGCAATACGATTTAGACCGCTCAGAAGCCGAAGTCAAAATCATCGAGCAAGAATTAAATCGTCTGAAGAAAATGAGCAACAGAGAATTTATCAGCGCAGATTCAATGGCCAAACTTGAATATAACTTGCAAGCCGCTATCGCTAAAAAAGATCTCGCCGAACTGCAAGTAAAAGAAAGCCGCGTACTGTCCCCTATTAGCGGCGTCGTAGCTAAACGTTATGTGAAAGCTGGCAATATGGCGAAGGAATTTGGCGACTTGTTTTATATAGTCAACCAAGATGAACTTCACGGTATAGTTCATTTGCCAGAGCAACAGCTTGCGAGCTTAAAACTCGACCAAGAAGCACAAGTGTTTAGTAATCAACATAGCAAGAATGCTATCCATGCCAAAGTGTTGCGCATAAGCCCGATTGTGGACCCACAAAGTGGCACCTTTAAGGTGACACTTGCAGTGCCGAATCAAGAGGCACGCCTTAAAGCTGGCATGTTTACCCGAGTTGAGCTCAAATACGACACCCACGAGAACGTGATTACCGTTCCCTACAGCGCCTTGATTAACCAAGACAACAAGCAAGCGCTTTATGTTATTGATGGTACCAATGCGAACCGTCGTGAAGTCGAAATTGGCTACCGTGAAGGTGATTCGGTAGAAGTGATTACAGGTATTAATCCCGGTGAACAAGTCGTTACACGTGGCCAGCAAAACTTGAAAGACCAATCCTTAGTCGAAGTGATCACCCCACTCGATCTTGCTTCCGCTAAGAACTGATAGGAGCCTTTCATGTCAATTATCAGCACTTCGGTTAAACGGCCAGTCACAGTATGGATGTTCATGCTGGCAGTGATTTTATTCGGTATGGTGGGATTTTCCCGCCTAGCGGTGAAGTTACTGCCAGACTTAAGCTATCCCACATTAACCATTCGCACTATGTATGACGGCGCGGCGCCAGTAGAAGTTGAACAGCTCGTCTCTAAACCGATTGAAGAAGCCGTTGGCGTGGTCAAAGGCTTACGTAAAATCAGTTCTATTTCGCGCTCAGGCATGTCAGATGTGGTGCTCGAGTTTGAATGGGGCACAACAATGGATATGGCGAGTTTAGATGTACGTGAAAAACTCGACACTATCGCTCTGCCGCTCGATGTAAAAAAGCCCTTATTACTTCGTTTTAACCCCAATCTCGACCCCATTATGCGTCTCGCGCTGTCGGTGCCCAATGCATCTGAAGCCGATCTCAAACAAATGCGCACCTATGCAGAGGAAGAGCTTAAGCGTCGTTTAGAGGCGCTATCTGGGGTCGCCGCCGTGCGTTTATCTGGCGGCCTAGAGCAAGAAGTGCATATTCAGCTCAATCAAGAAAAACTGTCGCAGCTCAATCTCAATGCCGATGATATTAAACGTCGTATTAATGAGGAAAACATCAACCTCTCTGCGGGTAAAGTGATCCAAGGTGATCGCGAATACTTAGTACGAACGCTAAACCAATTCAACTCATTATATGAACTCGGCCAAGTGATCGTCTATCGCGACGAGCAAGCTTTAGTCCGTTTATTCGAAGTTGCTACCATCACAGATGCCTACAAGGAGCGTAGTGATATCACCCGCATTGGCAGTCAAGAATCGATTGAACTGGCCATTTATAAAGAAGGTGATGCAAATACTGTCGCTGTCGCCAAAAAACTGCGCGATGAACTCGTCAAAATCAATCAAGACCCTAAGCAAAATAAGCTCGAAGTGATTTACGATCAGTCTGAGTTTATCGAAAGTGCGGTCAGCGAAGTCACCTCTTCTGCGCTGATGGGCAGCTTGTTATCTATGCTAGTGATTTACCTGTTCTTGCGTAATATCATCCCGACACTGATTATTTCTATCTCGATTCCCTTCTCAGTCATCGCCACCTTTAACATGATGTATTTTGCCGATATCAGCTTAAACATCATGTCATTAGGTGGTATTGCCCTTGCCATCGGTCTCTTGGTCGATAACGCTATTGTGGTATTAGAGAACATAGACCGCTGCCGTAGCGAAGGCATGAGTAAATTAGAAGCTGCAGTGACGGGAACTAAAGAAGTGGCAGGCGCAATTTTTGCCTCAACACTCACCACTCTTGCGGTGTTTGTGCCGCTAGTATTCGTGGATGGGATTGCCGGCGCCCTCTTCTCAGATCAAGCGCTAACAGTCACTTTTGCGCTGTTAGCATCGCTATTAGTCGCGTTAACATCCATTCCAATGCTGGCATCACGTGAAGGCTTTAAAACCTTACCCGCTCTGATAAAAACGACACCTAAGGATAAACCCACCACTAAAATGGGTAAGCTTAAACACTATAGCGCGACTGTGTTTTCCTTTCCTATTCTATTAATTGTTAGTTACTTACCTAGTGCACTACTGACCTTAGTGTTGATTTTAGGCCGCTTCTTCTCATGGCTTATTGGTCTAGTGATGCGCCCGTTAAGCTCAGTATTTAACTTTGTCTACCACAGTATTGAGAAGGTTTATTACAAGCTTCTGGCCTCGGCGCTGCGCCAACAAAAAGCAACGCTGTTACTCACGATTGCAATAACAGGCGCTTGTATTAGCTTGTTACCACGACTTGGTATGGAGCTTATTCCGCCAATGAATCAGGGTGAGTTTTACGTGGAGATCTTACTGCCGCCGGGTACGGCAGTGAGCGAAACCGACAAGATATTACAGCAACTTGCACTGTCCATTAAAGACAGAGCTGAAGTTAAACATGCTTATAGCCAAGCAGGTAGCGGCGGTTTGATGACTTCGGATACTGCCCGCGGGGGTGAAAACTGGGGCCGCTTGCAAGTGGTGCTTAACGACCACAGTGCCTATAACGCAGTCACTCAAGTATTACGTGATACTGCGCGCCGTATTCCTGAACTTGAAGCGAAAATTGAGCAACCTGAGTTATTCAGCTTTAAAACGCCACTGGAAATTGAGCTCACAGGTTACGATTTAAACTTGCTCAAACGCAGCGCAGATAGTCTCGTCAAAGCATTATCCGCATCGGAGCGTTTTGCAGACGTGAACACCAGTCTACGTGATGGTCAACCTGAGCTAAGTATCCGTTTCGATCATGCAAGGTTAGCGGCTCTAGGAATGGATGCGCCAACGGTTGCGAACCGTATTGCCCAACGTGTTGGTGGTACTGTTGCCAGTCAATACACAGTGCGTGACCGTAAGATTGATATTCTGGTGCGCAGTGAACTCGCAGAGCGGGATCAAATCAGCGATATCGATGCCTTAATTATCAACCCGAATAGCAGTCAGCCTATTGCATTAAGCGCAGTTGCAGAAGTTTCATTGCAATTAGGCCCATCTGCGATTAACCGCATCAGCCAACAACGTGTGGCTCTCGTATCAGCTAACCTCGCCTATGGTGATTTAAGCGATGCGGTTGCACAGGCGCAGCAGATACTATCGCAACAAGTGTTACCCGCATCGGTCCAGGCCCGTTTTGGTGGTCAAAATGAGGAAATGGAGCACTCGTTCCAATCACTCAAAATTGCCCTTATCTTAGCGATTTTCTTAGTGTATTTAGTCATGGCGAGTCAGTTTGAGTCACTACTGCACCCCTTGCTTATCCTCTTTGCCGTACCTATGGCATTAGGTGGCAGTGTACTTGGGCTTTATATCACCCAGACTCACTTGAGTGTGGTGGTATTTATTGGCCTTATCATGTTGGCGGGGATCGTCGTGAACAACGCGATTGTGCTTGTGGATCGGATCAATCAACTGCGTAGCGAAGGTGCTCAAAAACTTGATGCCATTCGCGATGCAGCTAAATCGCGCCTACGCCCGATTATGATGACAACCCTCACCACGACCTTAGGCTTATTGCCGATGGCGCTAGGTCTAGGTGATGGCTCAGAGGTGCGCGCACCGATGGCGATTACGGTGATCTTTGGTCTGAGTTTATCAACACTACTGACCTTAATTGTGCTCCCAGTGCTCTATGCCCTGTTTGATCGAAAAGAATACGCAGCAACAGGCTCACATGTAAACGTAGAGGAGGCTCGCCCATGAACCTCACCCGTTTAGCCATTAAGCGCCCCGTAACCACCAGCATGTTTTTCTTTGCTATCTTGCTGTTTGGTCTCGCCTCGAGTCGCCTATTACCGCTGGAAATGTTCCCCGGTATTGATATCCCACAGATAGTGGTGGAAGTGCCTTACAAAGGCTCGACCCCTGCTGAAGTGGAGCGCGATATTACCAAAGTGCTGGAGGAATCCCTCGCGACTATGGGGGGGATTGATGAGCTTGAATCAGAATCCTCCCAAGAAGGCGCCGAAATCGAAATCAACATGAAGTGGGGGGAAAACGTTGCCACTAAGAGCTTAGAAGCGCGGGAAAAAATCGATGCAGTGCGGCATTTACTGCCCAAGGATGTGGAGCGGGTCTTTATCCGCCAATTCTCCACCGCCGACATGCCTGTGCTCACCATACGTATCTCAAGTGATCGTGAGCTTTCAGGTGCATTCGATCTACTCGATAAACAGCTCAAGCGTCCGCTTGAACGTGTTGAAGGTGTCTCTAAGGTCAGCCTGTACGGCGTTGAGCAAAAGCAAATTGAGGTACGCATCAATGCCGACCGCCTTGCCGCCAGTGGATTTTCAGCCACAGATTTGCAACAACGTCTCGGCAGAGAGAACTTTGTGCTGAGCGCAGGTACACTCAGGGCCAGTAATATCGTTTATCAAGTTTCACCTAAGGGTGAGTTTAGAAACCTTGAAGATATCAAAGCACTAGTACTGATCCCCGGATTGACCTTAGGCGATATCGCCGATGTGCAATTTGCCCTACCTGAACGTATCGAAGGTCGACATTTAGATAAGCACTATGCCGTGGGTTTGGATGTTTTTAAGGAATCTGGCGCTAACTTAGTCGAAGTGTCAGACCGTGTCATGAAGGTGATTGAGCTTGCGAAGCAGGACCAACAGTTCCAAGGTATTCGCCTATTTATCATGGAGGATCAAGCCTCTGGAGTAAAATCTTCACTAATGGATTTGCTGCTTTCAGGGTTAATCGGTGCACTGCTGTCCTTTGTCGTGCTGTACTTATTCCTGCGTAATTTGAAAATGACTTTAGTGGTTGTGTCATCCGTGCCTATTTCAATCGGTATGACGCTCGCCGCTATGTATCTACTCGGTTACAGCTTGAATATTCTGTCTATGATGGGACTCCTGCTCGCCGTCGGTATGTTGATTGATAACGCAGTGGTCGTCACTGAGAGCGTACTGCAGGAAAAACAAGGTAAACACCCTAAAGACAATGAAGAGTCAGTCATGACGGGGGTCGATAAAGTGTCTCTGGCGGTATTGGCAGGCACAATGACAACCGCCATTGTATTTTTACCTAATATTTTTGGCGTAAAAGTCGAGATCACCATTTTTCTAGAGCATGTTGCTATTGCGATTTGTATCTCACTCGCAGCGTCGCTATTGGTCGCAAAAACCTTAATCCCTTTGATGTTGACTAAGTTCCACTTCGACATCGCCCCCGAAAAGGATGCGGGTAAATTACAACGTTTTTACAATAATACCCTAGATTGGGTATTGCTCAGACCTTGGCGTTCAGGCGTGATTGCTGTAGCGATCCTCGCATCCACCGCCCTGCCGCTATCTATGGTTAAACAGGACCAAGAAGACAGCGAGAGCAATGAACGAATCTACATTAACTACCAAGTAGAAGGTCGACATAATCTCAATGTCACTGAGGCGATGGTCAACCAAATGGAAGAGTATCTTTATAACAATAAAGAGGAATTCCATATTGATTCTGTCTACAGCTATTATGCCTCTGATGATGGCTCATCGGTGATCCTCCTAAAGAAAGATTTGCCTATATCAGTGGATGAGTTAAAAAAGAAAATCCGTAGCGGCTTTCCTAAGTATTCCATCGCCAAACCACAATTTGGCTGGGGCAATGACAACTCTGGCGTGCGAGTCACACTGACAGGACGTTCAACCTCTGAGCTGATTAACTTAAGCGAGCAAGTTATTCCTTTGTTGCAAAATATCAAAGGATTACAAGATGTTCGCTCCGAGCTTAACGGCGCTCAGCAAGAAGTGATTATCCGCATTGATAGACAAATGGCGGCGCGGTTAGATTTAAAACTCAATGAAATTGCCTCAAGTATCTCCATGGCACTGCGCGGTTCACCGCTGCGATCCTTCCGCCACGATCCTAATGGCGAGCTGCGCATCGAAATGGCCTACGAGAAAGAATGGCAAAAGTCACTTGAGAAACTCAAACAGTTACCCATAGTACGCCTCGACCAAAGAGTGTACACCTTAGATAATCTGGCGAAGATTGAGATCCAACCCCGCTTCGATACTATCAAACACTTCAATCGCCAAACCTCGCTGTCTATTGGAGCTAACTTAGAAAACCTCACCACAGAAGAGGCGCAAACTAAGATCAAGCAAGTGATGGAAAATATCCGTTTCCCAGAGGGTTACGACTATTCACTCCGTGGTGGCTTCGAGCGCCAAGATGAAGATCAGAACGTGATGGTGACTAATATGCTCTTGGCTGTCGCGATGATTTATATTGTTATGGCGGCGTTGTTTGAATCTCTACTATTACCAACGGCGATTATTACCTCGATCCTATTTTCCATCACAGGTGTATTCTGGGCGCTGTTTATCACAGGCACCCCTATTTCTGTGATGGCAATGATAGGTATCTTGATTTTAATGGGGATAGTGGTGAACAACGGTATCGTTCTGGTGGATCAAATCAATCAGATGACACCGGAACTCGACAAATTGTCTGACACCATTCGGGAGGTGTGTATCACCCGTTTGCGGCCAGTGTTAATGACAGTAGGTACAACAGTACTGGGATTAGTCCCACTGGCAATGGGTGATACCCAAATCGGTGGCGGCGGCCCGCCATATTACCCCATGGCAATCGCCATTATCGGTGGCTTATCGTTCTCGACAGTGACTAGCTTGTACTTAGTCCCCCTGTGCTATCAAGCATTTTATCGGATGCGTCACCGCGCAGCGATTCGCTTAGGCCAAGCCGATCACTTTGCCAAAAAACTGTTACCTTGGACGGTTTAGTTGTCTTGGATAGCTGATGTTCTTGAACAGTTCAGCAATCTTCGACAACTTAATATGCCATTGAATTTGTAATAAAAAGGCTGCTGTGCGGCCTTTTTTATTTTACGAATTACGCTCTATACTTTTACTGCGGTAAAACCCTAAACTGGATCATAAACAATTGCTCAAGACCGGGATAAATTTCTGCAATCACATCACGTAACTGCGGCAACGTCATATTTTCTTGCTTAGCATGAATATCTGAGAGCTCAGTTAAGGTCACTGGCACGACATCAATAATATGGATATCACAAAACCAGCGGTCGGTTTCGAAGGTTGAAACGGGAAGCGTTTGACCTGCAATCACATGGGATTCCGTTTCATCACGCAATGTAATGGTTTTAGTGCCACTTAATATATCGTGCTCAAAGCGCTCAAAAAAAGTGATTTTAGTTAATAACACACATCTTCCTCGGCTCAGGATATGAGCAATAAAAAAACAGTAGAGTCAATTTTTCAAACTCATAATGCTAGGCAATATAATGGCTTTTGATCCACACTGACAGCCTATACCGCAGAATTTGCAGCATTTGTCGTGTGAAATACTAACAGCGCCGTTTAAGTCAAATTGTTATGCTAACGCCATTTAGCAAAACTAGTTCCCAAAGAGTAGCCGTTGTTTTCGACAAAATTCAGCAAAACATGGTCAGTTCGCTCAGATTGAGTTAGAATCCCGCCTCAATTGAGCCCTTGGCCTCATATTCCTGCGCGTAGCGGGTGCGAAACGAAATTAGAGACGTCATGAACAAGAAACAAAAGATCATCAAGAAAATAGCTAAACGCGCTAAGGCCAGACTGAATAAAGTCGACCCAGTGACTATCGGCTCACCTGCAAAATCAGGTTACATCTCTAAGGCTGATCGTGCAAAAATGGCAGCATCAGAAGCCGCGACTGAACAAGTCGAAGGCCAACAAGACACGCTAAGTATTGAAGAATAAGCAGTACCGAAGAATAAGAAGCTCAGCAGAATAGTCTTTTAGCGGCGTATTTTGGCATTGTTAGCTTAACTAAATGAAGTGCAAACGCCGTTTCAAACAAAATGCCACAAGCAATCTTGTGGCATTTTGTTTTTCAGCATTCCCATCATTAGCAGCTTTCTGACTGCTCCTCATTATTAAGAGCTCATTTTTTATCTGCGTTCTTGCCCACAGCTTCTACACGGCGCAGCTAAGCCACATAACGTCAATTAGGCTTTTTACCCTCGTCTAAATAGGGCAATACGGGCTCATTTTCTTGCTCCTCCGTTAATTGCGCCATCTGCACGCACGAGGATGAAAGCGGATTGGTCGCACTCGGTAAGTTCTGTGCAACACAATTAGCGATTTCCTCTTCCTCACTCAGTACGACATTGCAGGGGATAGCATTCGCAGCATCAAGATTAGGCGCGGCTGAAAACTGTGCCTGCGCCGCCACTTTATCCACTAAACGATAGGCAACCCACACACCTAATGTACCAAACAAAATAGACCCTAAAATTTGCCCAATCAATACACCGTAAACACCGCCCCAAAGTGCACCAAAATACACAAAAGGCACAGTGCCTAAAGTGGCTTTACCTACGTTAAATAGCGTGGAATATTTGGCCTTGCCAAGATTATTAAAGGACGCATTCGCCACGAATAAAATCCCCGAAAAGATAAAGAATACCGCAATATAACTGCAGAAAAAGTGAATAAGATCAGCGCTATCGCCCTTCATATCAAACACACTGACCAAATGTGACTTAAGCATAAACAACAGCAAAGACATTACCAGCACATACACAGTACAAAACTGAATCGCCCGCGTTAAACTCTCACGTACTCGGTCAAACTGACCTGCGCCAAAGTTTTGCCCAACAATAGGTCCAATCGCGCCGGACAGTGCAAAGATCATCCCAAAGGCCACAGGGATCAAACGTCCTAATACTGCCCAACCTGCCACATAAGCGTCACCGAAATCGGCGATCGCTCGGGTCACAAAGGCATTTCCAATGGGAGTTGCCACATTGGTTAACATCGCAGGGCCTGCAATGGCAAAGATGGGCTTAAGATCGGCGACAAAATGTGCCTTATCAAAATGGCCTAACAACTTATGCTTAACCACCACACCGCGAGCGGCAATCACAAATACCGCCACCCGCGCTAAAACGGATGCCAATGCAGCGCCTTCGATCCCCATGGCGAACATGAAGATAAAAATCGGATCGAGTACAGCATTAACCCCGCCCCCCGCTAAGGTCGACATCATAGATAACTTTGCATCACCCACGGCGCGCAAAGCCCCGCCGAGTGCCATCGCAAGACAGATAAAAGGCAAGGAAGGCACGAGAATATACAAATAGCTCGCAGCAAGCTCTGCGGTATGACCACTCGCGCCTACTAAGGCAACTAGCTCAGGAATAAAGGTGGTGACCACAGCTGCCACCAGCACACTGATCAGTGTCGTCACAACCGCGCTATTGAGTAATAAGCGCTTTGCCAACACCACCTCTTTTGCGCCAATCGAGCGAGACACTAAAGCCCCTAATGCAATCGATAAACCAATTCCAATCGATGTGGTAAAAAACGAAATACTCCCCGCATAGCCCACAGCCGCCGCGAGTTCATGCTCTCCCAATAGGCTCAGGAAAAAGATATCCAGTAAATCCACGACAAATAAGGCAGAAATCCCTACCGCGGCGGTCGAACTCATCACTAAGATATGGCGTAATATGGGGCCTTCAACAAACTTGGCTTGCGTCATACGTGTCTTTTACCTACAAAAAATAAAAAGTGTTCGCCGAAGTCATCAGGAAACGTCTTTATCGACGGGCACATCTAGGCTATCTAACTCACATCCACAACGACTACAATACATGGCATCAATATCATGACCTGTCTTATGGCATTGATTGCACGAGCGTAAATCTCGATGGCGCCCTACTTCTTGGGATATCTCGGCGGTTAAAATCCCCGTTGGGATTGCGATAATCGAGTAACCAATCAGCATAGTAAAAGCCGCAATCGCCTGACCTAATCCGGTTTTCGGGGTAATGTCGCCGTAACCGACTGTAGTAATAGTCACAATTGTCCAGTACACAGATTTAGGGATTGAACTGAAACCATTATCAGGCCCTTCAACCACATACATTACTGAACTCAGTACCATAACGATCAAACTGACCGAGAAGAAAAACAAAAAAACCTTACGACTCGACTGCATCATCGCCCTAAGTAGAACATTTCCTTCACTCAAATAACGCAGTAATTTGAGTACGCGGAAAATCCTAAACAGCCTAAGTATCCGGATGACTAAGGTAAAGTTAGCGCCAGGGATCAGCAACGCCAGATAACTTGGCAATACCGATAACAAATCCACTAAACCATAAAAGCTGCGAGCATATAACACAGGATGAGTCGCGCAGTACAAACGTAGGCCATATTCAATCGTAAAAATAATGGTAAATACCCATTCCAACACAGAAATAAGCTGGCCGTATTCGCGATGGAATATCTCTACGGTGTCGAGGAACACTAAGCCGACACTCAACACAATACACACCATGAGGGCGATATCAAAATAGCGGCCAGCGGGAGTATCAGTGCCAAAAATAATGGTACGTAATTGACGTTTTAACGGACTTTCGGATTCGATATTCTCAGACATAAAAGCTTTTACTTCCTTGCAACAAACTGACTAACACAGGGATTACAGTATAAATATGCCACGAGTCTGCCATGCAATTGCACCTAGCTCAAAATTATCTACTCACAGTAGGATAAAATTGCGGTATGATGCCGAAAAAAGCCAACAACCTGTGTTTATTTTCGAGGACTTCATGCGCGCCACCCTACTTTCCACATTGACATCTCTCACTGTGACTATCGCGGCTCTCGTTTCACCCGAATTACATGCCTCTGGCATGGGTAAAGTGGATCTGGTGGTGATCACTAAATCCGAATCCAGTATGGCTTTATTACGCGATGGCAAAGTGCTCAAACAATATCGCATCGCCATGGGTGACCTACCCGCTGGACACAAATTAAAGGAAGGCGATCAACGCACACCACAGGGGCGTTATACCCTAGATTATAAAAAGCCTGATAGTGCTTATTATAAATCGATCCATATTTCCTATCCTAATGAAGAGGATAAACTCAGAGCCAAAGCCTTAGGCATTAGACCCGGAGGCATGATCATGATCCACGGCCAAAACCCTAAGTCGTCACTGCCGCCAGAACAAGCCCAGCAATACAACTGGACTGACGGCTGTATCGCGATTACCAACGCCGAAATGGATGAAGTGTGGAAAGTGGTCGATGAAGGAACACCAATTGAGATTTGGCCGTAACCTTAGCCAATATCCAGATGGCAAAATGCCAAATAGATAATTGAACGATATCAAACACGCCCAGCTTAATGGGCGTTTTTATTTAACCATTAAAAGCATTATGTTAGTTGTAATAGTCTCAGTCATTTACTTAAGGGATAAAACTAACGCCAATAGAAATGCCTTGGAGTATTTATGCCTAAATTCAACGAGCCTGTTGCGCCGCACAGTGCAAACCTCAGCTATGAGCAATTAATCCAAGGCTGGCCAGCCTTCGAAGCACAAATTTTAGCCTTGCTTGAAACCTTAGACTTAGCAGATAAAGCACTGGTTTGCGACCATGTCGCGCTGCGCGTCAATTCCATCGCCAGTGCCGATGCCCTGCGCGACGCCTTTAGCCGCATAGGAAAAATCATTTCAGACAACATCATCAATGGCCGTACGATTCTGATCATCGAGCTAGACACGCCACTCACACTCGGTCAATTTAGCATTGCCTGCGTCGAGCTTCCCTATCCTAGTGATAAAGTTTATCCGCAGGAAGGCTGGGAGCACATAGAATTAGTTATTGATTCTAAAGCTAAAGATTGCGATACCTTGAGCCAAGATTTACTGCTCTTATGTCCAACACTCCGCCCTTTACTCAACCTAGGACTGAGTCCATTGCCGCAATCTGAGCAGACAGCTGAATCAGAGCAGTCAAGATTACCAGACTTGCCATCCCTTGCTGAGATTAAAGTCAAAATGAGCTCGCCCAAAGGCGATAAAGAACGTTTAGCCAATCCAACTATCGCCTTTAAACGCGGAAATGTGTGCATTAAAGTGCATCCCCATGGCATAAAAGCGGTCATCGCGAGCGAACAAGTATCTGAATGTTAAGTCAGACTTAAACTCAGGCAGATAAAACTGAGCTTAGATTTTCATTGGCACTTGCCTTAGCTAAAACCTACGACAGTAACTGAGTTAACATCTGAGTTGATGACAATTTAATCAGATTCAATATTCTCGTTATTTTTAGGTCAGTTTTTTGGTAGTTTTGTCAAAAATCGCCAAAATTAAATCTAAAAAACAGCATATTTAGCGTAACTTAGGACATATAACTCGCAGATGCCATCAGGCACAAATTATCGTGTCCAGTAGATGGATGCTATGTGCAAACAGAGGATCGCCAATGAAGCCACACAAGAACGAAGCACAAATATTGAAGTTCGCCATGGAAATCGGCGTGGGCTATGCCAAAAAACGCGGCTATGCAGACTTCGACAAAGGCATCTCACCCAAAGACAAAGTGGAATGTATTTACCGTTTATTGGTCACCGACAACTTGATTCAGCCACTGGCCAAAGATAAAGAAGATGGGCCAAACATGAAACACAAACTGATTTTATGGATCACCCGCCAACTGCCTGCTGATCATCCACTGTTGAAGTAATCTTTTTAGACGACTCGGTTAAAAATGATTATTGGCAAGCGGACATTTGAAGTTAGCCTAGAAAGAAACCAACTCACTAAGTGTTCACGATAAGGATCACCATTAAATGGCGCATCATTGCGCCATTTAAGTGAGCCAGAACTGGATATCGAACCTAGCCCTTTTTGGCCGCTTTGTTAGCTTTCTCATTCGCCAGCACTGTTGCCATTGGCGGCACTATGGTTGTAGGGTCGAGGCGCATTTGATACCAGTTCACTCGCCAATCTAAGTGTGGGCCATTTGCACGGCCTGTTGCGCCCACCTCTGCAACAGCTTGGCCTTGCTTAACCACTTCACCCGCGTTGACGTACAATTTACTCAAGTGCAAAAAACTCGAACTCACCCCATAACCATGGTCGATCACCATAGTCCCGCCCGAATAAAACATGTCAGGCACAGAAAGACTAATAACACCATCGGCGGGGGCGACCACTACAGTGCCGGTTTTCGCCGCCACATCCACCCCAAAGTGTGGATTACCGGGTACATCGTTATAAATACGCTGGCTACCGTAAACACCAGAAATACGCCCCGTCAAAGGCCAAATAAACGTCTGTAAAAATGCAGTTTGCTCACTAAATGTTGCCCGCGCCGCTTTCACCTGCGCCGTGTCTTTCGCCGCTCTTTCCTGCGCGACAGGATCGGGCTTCATAATCTTCGAGCTAATGCCCTTTACACTTTGAATATCGTACTCTCGCTTGGTTAAGGTTAAAGGCTTAACCTCAGTCAAACCATCGGGATAAACCAAGGTTAGCTGCTGGCTCAGTTCACCGTCGCGATCAAAACCAAAGGCAAAATGACCATCAGGCGTGATCTTGATGGCTTCACCATTTAAGCTAATCTGAGTGCCCGCTGGCGCTTGACCCCGCATTAATGCGCCTTGCTCTAACTTACCCTGTAAACTCACCTCAGCTTGTACCTGAGGCGCAATGAGCACTAGGCCCAAAGTGAATAATGCCGATAAGCAGCGTATTGGATTTGAACTTAGGGGGACTCCACCGTGAGATAAAAATTGCGATACTTTATTTCTCAACATCTTATTATTTTCCAGCATCTTAGTTTCCAATATCCTAGTTTCCAACATCTTCAAAAAATCCTTATCGATGGGCAATAGGGATCAAGACCCACTCAATACATTCATCGCGACACAAAACGCAGCCGAATTCAATCAATGCCACGTTAACCTAACGCACCATAAAAATCGATTCTGCAAACCCACATCCCTGTCGTAATTTCAGTTCAGCCTATGCTAAAAACCCACAAAAAAGCCCCGATAATCTACCGAGGCCTATTAAATCCGTGATTAAAAGGTGAATAGTTTAAGTCCATTCACTTATATCAGCTCGTAGTGCCTATCCCTTAACGACGATCGCGCCCTTGCCAACACCTTCAAACGCCACCACTTTAAACTGACTTCCTGGCACTTTAGCGACTAATGTCGTGGCAATATAATCGGCTAACAACTCAACCGTCGTGTCGTGGGGAATTAAATCACAGCATTCCTTTGGCATTGCCAATTGGAAATCCCCTTGGGGCGCTTGATAGTGAAAACCATAGTGGCTGTCATCGGTTATCCGCGTTTGCGGCGAAAGATTAAGGGTCTTAACTGAAACCAAGTCCTCTTCACTGCCTAAATAAATATCGTGCCAACGTTTGGCCCAATACTCATCCCACTTAGGTGCTGGACTGCCATTTTCATAAACGTGAATAGGACTACGATGCCCATGGGCGATACGCTGACAATTACCATCATGTTTACGTAAACCATGGCTGTAATGGTAATAAGGCGTATCGAGGATTTCGTGTCTCAAGGTGAGTGTGATCCCTTCGACATTTTTAGGTAAAGCTTCGCGCAACGCTTTCTGTAAAAAGGCATTCACGCTGGGAATATCAATCTCTTCGGTCGGCACTAAGGCAAAGGCTTGGGAAGGACAGGCCAAATGAATTTCACCTAACTGACTATCAAAATCCATCCATACTCTATCGCCCTGCTGTTGCCATCGCACACTGCTGCAGGCCGTAGGCACTAATAAACGATGATCGGCCACCGCATCTATGGTTTGCTTGATCGTGCGTTTGACTTTAGCAAAATCGAGTACCATGTTTTGCTCGTCTAATCCGCCCTCTAGCAGAACATCAACAATCCAACTCTCCCCCACCATGCCGCGCTTTGGGCACAAATAGGAAAAATCGATCACAGTTAAATCTTTGACAAACAATTGCATTAACGCTCCTCGGCAGAAAAACAGTCCGCCTATGTAATTTTATAGCACCGCTTGGCGATGGCCGAGCATGCTAACTTGAGGCACTCAACACGAGTTAACTCAACATGAATGGAGATTCTAATCAATTCCGTCTGTTGTCGCGACAAATGAATCCACTCGGCCCAATATTTTGTATCAGATGTTTGTATCAGATGTGTGTATCAGGTTTTCGAAAATCCAGCAATGCAACTCATTGCAACCATCAGGTACCGATAGGCAGAAAGCAACAATGCATCGACCTTGTCGATTAACAGATAAAGCCTTAACAGAAACATCACTCAACCTAGCAAAATAACAACGTAAAAACAGCGAATTAGATCGCAAAAGCTTAATCCGCAACAGCGATAGACCCAATCGAAACAAAGCATTATCACTCAGCATCATTAACCGCTAGCATCCCTGTTAAACCATACAAAAACCAAGGTTATACAGGGAGAAATAAGATGACCAAACTTACATCTATCGCCATTTTCATCGCAGGTATGTTAGCCAGTACCCATGCTATCAGTGCAGAACCCATCGAAGTCATTACAGCAGCCAAGATCACCGAACCTGAAAAAGTTGAATTAGGTAAAATGTTATTCTTCGAACCCAGACTGTCTAAATCTGGCTTTATCTCTTGTAACTCTTGCCATAATTTATCCACTGGTGGTGTCGATGCACTGCCAACGTCTATTGGTCACCATTGGCAGGAAGGCCCAATTAACTCGCCCACAGTGCTTAATGCCGACTTTATGCTGGCTCAATTTTGGGATGGTCGCGCCAGTGATTTGAAAGAACAAGCCGCGGGCCCTATCGCCAACCCGAAAGAGATGGGCTTTACCCATGAACTCGCAACTGAAACTATCGCCTCTATGCCCACCTACCGAGCGCACTTCGCCAAGGTCTATGGCGATGAAAAAGTCACAATTGACCGTTTAACCGATGCGATTGCCACCTTTGAAAAAACCTTAGTCACCCCTAATAGCCCCTTCGATCAATATCTTCTGGGCAAGCAAGAGGCCATCAGCGCGAATGCCAAAGCGGGTTACCAACTCTTCAAGGATAAAGGTTGCGTGAGTTGCCATAACGGCCCCGCTGTCGGTGGCACCATGTATATGAAAATGGGACTCATCAAACCGTTCCACACCAATAACCCAGCAGAAGGTCGTAAGGGCGTCACTGGTAAAGAAGCTGATAAATATGTGTTTAAAGTGCCTACACTACGCAATATTGAACTCACCTATCCCTACTTCCATGATGGCAGCGTCTGGACCCTGGAAGAAGCGGTGAATACCATGGCAGACATTCAATTAGGGCAAAAACTCTCTGACCAAGAAGTGAAAGAAATGGTCGCCTTCCTTGAGTCCTTAACGGGCGATCAGCCGCAAATCACGCTACCTATTTTGCCACCATCGAATAAAGATACGCCACGTCCTGTGCCATTTAGCTCCAATAACTAACATAGGCAACGAGTCACTGACTAAGAAGTACTCACTTAGCTGTACTCACTTAGCTGTACTCACTTAGCATAGACACTAAGTCAGCGCGACTTAGCACAGCAAAAAGGCCGAGAGTAAAACTCTCGGCCTTTGGTTATTCGTTCGCTTAAAAAACGATGGATTAATTAAGTACTATTCGCCTTTAAGACGACGATCAAGCTGATCTTTTAAGTTTGCTGGCACACCTTTGATTAAAATCGTGTCCGAGATGGGATCGTAAATCACCCGTTGACCTAAGTGGCCGCCATCAAAACTTAACGTTACGCCGCCACCTGTACCAGAAAACTTCTTCAATTGGCGCAGGGTCGATTTATCGGCCGGAAACTCTTCATCGAGATCATAACTGCCGCCACGGGCAAAATCATAGAAGGAGTCCATGCCTTGATCGGCTAACTCATCGGCCAAGTCTTTGATCTCAATGTCAGCGCCTTCATCGAAACGCTCACTACAGTATTCAAACACTTTATTGCGGCACTGCTGACGCTCGTCTTTCGTCAACTCACTGCTGGCAACAAAATCTTCAACCGCATTCATTAAGGTTTTGTTTTGCGCCTTAGTGTTGACGCCTTCTACGCAGCCCATAAAGTCGAGGAAAAAGTCAGCGACTTTACGTCCCGCACGGCCACGGATAAAGGAGATGTACTTGCGAGAATCCTTATCGGCTTGCCACTCAGTTAAATCAATACGCGCCGCGAGTTGGATGTTATTTAAATCCAAATGGTTATTTTGCGACAGTTCCATATCATCTAATACTGTCATTGACGACTTAGCACTTAATAAAGCCACAAACAAATAATCGCTGGTGATGCTGGTATAGCAAGACATCAACAGGAAACCGCCTTGACTGAAGTCGTATTTCGACAATTCTTCTTGCAGTAATTTACTGGCTTGACCGGAAAATTCCACAAACCCTAGCTCGCCGCCACGGTATTGAGTTAGCGCATTGGCAAAGGCGGGATTCGCCTCACCGTCGTCACCATGGATACCAAAATAGCCAAAACCTTTACCGGCCTTTCCCGTATATGTCTGATGCAACTCGTCGAGCATCACCTCGACCGCCTGACCGTTCAGCAGAGGTTGAGGACGCAAACGGCAGCGTAATTGCCCCTGACTGTCCTGAGAAATCTCGTGAATAATTGCGTGTTCGATGTTAATACTCATAAGCCCTGATAGTGATACTGGGATAAATCCGCTATTATATGCCGCTAATCCATTCCAAAGTGAAACATTTTTTGATTATGGCAATCCAATCGAAATACTCAAACACCCAAGTTGAATCATTAATCGCCGAAATATTGGCTGTGTTAGAAAAGCATAAAGCACCGACTGACCTGAGCCTGATGGCATTGGGTAACTGCGTGACTAACCTGCTAGAACGTAAAGTGCCCAGCGAATCGCGCCAAGCCGTGGCCGAACAATTTGCAAAAGCACTCGCACAATCGGTTAAATCCCAGTAAGTTAACTGGGTAATAATCATCAAAAGAATATAAGATACAAGGCCTTTTAGGAATAAGCGGATCACTATGGTCGAGCGAAAAAAGCAAATGAGCCGCGATCGGGTTTCCCGGCTCATCAACTGGGGGCATTGGTTCGCCTTCTTCAATGGCTTATTAGCCATGATAGTCGGAAGCCGATACCTTGGCAGCGTGGGTTATCCAGAAACTTGGTATGGCTGGTTTTATCTGAGCGTCAGCACTATTGGTCAGTTTAGCTTCCTCGCCTTTATCGCCTATTTGATCTGCCTATTTCCACTAACCTTGATATTGCCCTATTCAAAGATATTAAGAGGTGTCGCGGCGGTGATCGCGACCCTAAGTCTTTGTATCTTATTGTACGATACCATTGTTTACGCCGATTACGGCATGCACTTGAGCCCCTTCGCCTTCGATCTAGCTTGGGCGGATCTCAATGCCCTGCTCCGTGGTACTTCTTATATCGTCACCCCGTTGGCCATCATCGCCATTGAACTGACCATGGCCAATTTTTTGTGGAAACGCATAGAGAAAATCCAAAAACTCAATTTAGGCAATAAAGTTATCACCTTAGTGTGTGTATGTTTTATCAGCAGCCACTTGATCCACATTTGGGCCGATGCTGCCGATATCACCGAAATTACCCGTTTCGACGATACTTATCCTTTATCTTATCCCGCGACTGCTCGCTCCTTTATGGAAAGTCACGGTATCGATGGTTCATACCAAGGCGATGACGTCAATCACAACACCAGTGTACTCAGTTATCCAGAGCAGCCACTCACCTGCCAGGCCGACAAGAAAATCAACGTGTTAATGATTACCATCGACAGTTTGCGGGCGGATATGGTCGATGGCAAAAGCATGCCATTCCTACACCAATACACTGAAAATAATCAATCTTTTACCCAGCATTTCAGCGGCGGCAACCAATTTAGAACAGGCATGTTTTCGCTACTCTATGGCCTGCAAGGCAGTTATGGCGATGCGCGAATTTTTAATAGCACCAGTCCTTTACTGACCAGAAGTTTTCAACAAGCAGGCTATGAATTGGGGCTTTTCCTCCCTGAAACCAATCTCAATTTGCGTTCATCACAGGCGATGTTTAATGACTTTAATCCTGTCATAGCCAAAGAAACCAATGGCAGCGCCGATGCCGATTTGCACACAGTGGCCAGTTTTAACGAGTGGCACAGCATCCAAAATAAACCTTGGTTTGCGCTCGTTAACTTAAAAGCGCCAGAAAATTTTGATACTCCCGTGGGTTTTCTGGGTATCGAAACAGTGAAAGCCAATACCGACCTTATGCCAGCGCAAAAAGTACTGTTTAATCAATATCGCCAATCTCTGTATTTTGTCGATCAACAACTCAAGGCAATGCTGGCCAATGTGTCCAATGACACCTTAGTGATTATTACTGGGGTCAATGGCAAAATGTTCACCAGCAATAGTGATGAAGCTAATCGCAACCTGTCACCACAGAGTGTCAAAGTGCCATTAGTGATCCACTGGCCGAATACGGGTGCTTCTAAGGTCAAATACCGCACCAGCCATTACGGCATTGCGCCGACTTTAATGACCCACGTGCTAGGTTGCACCAATAACACGACAGATTACAGCGCTGGTCGCAGCCTATTACAACCTGACAAAGAAACGTGGATCTATATAGGTGATAGCCGTATTTTTGCTATCTATCAAGAAGCAGAAGTGACAGTGATTGACCGCCACGGGAAATATCGTATTTACGATGAAAACTATGAACATAGGCTCAATAAGAAAATGAGCGCGCCTGAATTGATTGAAGTGATGCGTGAAGGTCGACGTTTCTATAACCACTGAGCTTCATCATCTTAGTTAAAAAAGCCCCATTCCCGCAGGATTGGGGCTTTTTTTATTCTCTGGCGACTGGGTGAATACGAAATGCACGAAGCTTGGATTTAACTGCGTGGGGGCTGCGTGGCCATTATCTTGAAGCTAGTCTCTTGTAGCTAGTCTCTTATGATGGACCTTACCTGCCACTAAAGCCAAAAGCCGCTATCTTTAGATAACGGCTTTTTAAGGCTTAGGCTTGAATCAACTCAAGTCACTCTACAATCAATCGGCTTTAACCGTAGAGTAGCGTGCTAACCAATGGGCGTAGGAAGCGGGTAATACCCAAGATGGGCGCGCAATTTTCAAGGTTTGCGCCGCTTGATATGGCCAATGTGGATTCGCTAAAAACGCTTTACCTATCATCACTAAATCCATTTGTTCATCTTCAATGGCCGCATTGGCTTGATGTGGATCATCCATACCCCAAGAAGTCGCAACGGGGAACCCCACTTCTTGACGAACCCGCGCTGCAATAGGCGCCAAAAATGCAGGACTCCATGGAATATTTGCCGTTGGGGTCGAGAAGCAAATGCTGACGTTTAACATATCGAGCCCCGCTTGCTTAAATTGCTTCACCAAGGTTATCGATTCCGTCAGTGTTTCTTCATCTTTATGGTCGAATTCAATCACGCCAAATCGCGCCGTTAAGGGTAAATGCGATGGCCAAATGTCTCTTACCGCGGCAATGGTTTCTAACAAAAAGCGCCCCCGCCCTTCGGCACTACCACCGTATTGGTCGGTGCGTTGATTGGCATAGGTTGAAAAGAAACTTTGGGCTAAATAACCGTGGGCGAAATGCAGTTCTAACCATTCAAATCCTGCCGCTAAAGCACGCTTTGCTGCCGCCACAAAGTCGGCTTTAACCCGCTCAATGTCCTCAATCGTCATAGCGGTAGGCACTTTAGGTAAATTTGCGCCAAATGCGACAGCTGATGGTGCAATCGGTTGCCAACCTCGCGCGTCATCATCGGCAATATGGTCATCCCCTTCCCACGGGATATTGGCACTCGCTTTACGGCCTGCATGACCAATCTGAATGCCTGCAACAGCACCCGCATTTTTAATCGCGCTGGCGACCTTAGCTAGGCCTTGTGCTTGTTCGTCATTCCATAACCCAAGACATTTGGGGGTGATACGGCCTTCAGGAGAAACCGCAGTGGCTTCAACCACAACAAGACCCGCTCCGCCACGGGCAAGGCCAGTGTAATGCACCTGATGCCAGTCGTTGATGAGTCCATCAGTGGCTTGGTATTGGCACATGGGTGCAACGGCAATACGGTTTTTGAGTGTGATGTCTTTAAGTTTGAAGGATGAAAATAGATCGGCCATGGTGTTTCCTGTGTCTATTAAGATCAAAAGGTATTTGAATACTGAATGACGACAGACTAGTCTTATCGTGCCATAATTAAAAGCACATACAGATTATAGATTTGATAAATTTTACTTATGATAAATCCACAGTGGTTACACACCTTTAGCGTGCTAGTCGAGAAAGGCAATTTCACCCGCACCGCCGAAGCTATAGGTATCACCCAAGCGGCCGTGAGTCAGCATATCAGTCGCTTAGAAGAAACCTACGGCACACTGTTTTTACGCCGCACCCGCCAGCTTGAAATCACTCCCATTGGGGAAAACCTGCTGACCTACGTCAAAGAAGTTGAATGTGCGCAAAAACGCCTACAACAGAAACTTATCCATGATGACGCTGAGATCGGTGATATTAGCCTTATCACTCCAGGTAGCATTGGTTTAACGCTTTTTCCATTATTAATCGAATTACAACAAGCCTTTCCGGCGTTAAGCATTCGCCACCGTTTTGCACCTGATAGTGAGATAGTGGCCTCAGTGTTGGCCAATGAACATGAAATCGGCATGGTAACCTTAAAACCTTCCGATCCTCGTATTCACAGCACACATTTTACCGAAGAGCCGCTTGAACTTGTGGTACCTGCGAGCCATAAACAAAATGAATGGGCTGATTTACAACGACTAGGGTTTATCTCCCATCCCGATGGTGAGGCCATGGCGACTCGGCTGCTTAGTCGTAAATATCCAACTCACCCCGGCATTCAAGAGATCCCCTGCAAGGGATTTACCAACCAAATCAGCCTCATTCTCGAACCTGTCGCAAAAGGGCTAGGATTTACGGTTATCCCCCAATACGCCCGCAAAGCCTTTGAACGACAAGAAGATATCTATGTTGTGGAATGTGGCAGCCAAGTTGTAGACACTATTTGGCTTATCCACCGCGCGGAATGGCCCTTATCGCGCAGAGCCCAAAAAGCGATCACATTTTTAAAGGGGAAAATATAAAACCCCATTTAAAAATGGGGTTCCGCACACAAGTTGCCGCACAGGAATAGTCAGCGTTAGCAACGGATACATAAGACTCAGAGGCTATTGATTGATATCCAATTCATTATGGATCAATACCACGCACTGAGAAGCAAACAGCATCTTTGGCCCTAAGCTGATCTTTTGCGCACCGAGTCGTTTCAAGGTATTAAAACTTTTCTTCGGCATAGGAATATGATCGGTCAGTAAAAAGCACGGATTACCCACAAATTCTTGCTCACGGATTGATGTACCCTTCTTATCCATCATAAACAATTGATAATCCACCGCGAGGTCCTGTACCAGCTTTTCAAAACTGATAGTGCTAACACTGATGCCCTCGTCAACAACACGGGTTTGCTCCTTCGTCATGCCCCGAGAAATATCTAAGGCTTTGGCAATTTTAGTGAGCAAAGCTTGCTCGTGAAAACCACCAATATGGCAAATATTTCGAGTATCGAAGCAGATAGTGCGGGAAAAATCATGGGTACTTTCTAGCACCAAATAAACGACAACATCGTTTCGATGGGACTGAGCCACAAAGATAGTGTTCATCAGGGTATGAGCTAAAATCTCGGTATGTGCCTCTTGGCCGACAGAAGCCAAAAACAACTGACTGTCAGTAGGTGCTGATCTTGCTCGTAAAACAAACGCGCGCATAGGTAAATGTCCTACTCAATAATGTCTTAAATGCTAAATGGCGGATGCATATAATTTGTGAAATTGACGATTTCACCTTGAAAATTTTTGCCTTTTGCTGTGCCAAAGCCAGCCTAATCACTCGAACTTGAACCTTAGTCGCAAGCAGCGTTAATCATATGGGCAGCGAAAAGGTATAAAAAACAAAACCCGTATAGCAATGCTAACACGGGTTTTTGTTTTACTTAACTGCTGGTTATTTTAATGATTAAAACAAACTAACAAAAAGCATCTAATTTGATCGGTCTGAGAGGATTCAAACCTCCGCCGCCTGACACTCTACAACAGTGAACCGTTTAATCATAACCTGCTAAATTTAAACACAAATTATATGATTTTTCACATTTTAATTACCTCAACAATTTATGTACACTTACACGCAAATGCGATATCAAGGCTACAAGTACAACAAATTGAGCGTATTCAAACAAAATAACATCCCATTAGTTGTAGTCAATATCGGATAACAACCAATGGGATCTAGGGAAGACCTACAATCCCTGCATTTTCCCGATTCAGCAATGTGCTTGACGCGGTGGCCATACGTGCAGGAATCACTAAGCACGTCACCGTTCATATAGATAATTCCAGTATCAGGACATAGTTAAGGGGAGCCTTAACTTGCCTTAACAGGCCAAGAAAGAACGAATATTGTTCCTCCATGGCCCGATGGCTGGCAAACCACGTGGCCGCCGTGAGCTTCAGCAATTGTTTTAACCACTGCGAGGCCGAGCCCACTGCCACCACTTTTTCGAGAGCGAGACGGATCAACTCGGCGAAATGCCTCGAATATGTAGCTTGCAGCTTCATCAGGGATACCAGGGCCTTCATCTTCCACGCTGAGATAACAGCTTGCCCCCAAGCGGTAGAGTCGCACTGTCAAAGTGCCAGGATCAGCATGCTGGCACGCATTTTGAACTCGGTCAAAGTCAGATCCAGTGCCTGCTACTGACCGTTACAGATTACGCTAGCCTCGTGACTGTCTAAGTCGATTTGGAACGGGCCGACGCGCAACATTTGGGTATTTATGGGCGTGTCTGTGCGGGCGCGTCGCAGTACCGCCTGCACCCTAGCCACCACCTCGGCCTATCGGCAAAAAATGCTATCCTCATCGTCGAGTTCGCCCGCCAATTGCACGCCGAGGGCCATACGCTGATAGACGCTGCAGTGACTGCTGCACGCTTGCGTCTACGTCCCATTCTGATGACGTCATTGGCATTTACTCTCGGAGTAGTACCCTTAATGCTGGCGAGCGGTGCCAGCGCCGAAACTCAACATACTATCGGTACTGGCGTATTCGGTGGCATGCTCAGTGGTACCTTGCTGGCAATATTCTTCGTACCGGCGTTTTTTGTCTTTGTCATCGGCACACAAGAGCGCTTGAGTGCCTGGCTTGCGCGGCATAATACAGCCAAATAGCCTCACCCGCTTTGATGCTCTGTAGGAAAGTCTAACAACACCATCCTATTGAGCATTAAAGCTGGTCAATATATGTGTAATAATTTTAAACACTGGAAATATAGGTTCAGTGATAGTAATCGTTACTGCGTATCCGGCTTATGGTTCCGACGCTCAAATCTGTAATCGGTTCTCTAAGAAGCCGTGCGATGCTGGACTCGCCGACAGTGTATTATTCGATTTATCGACAGAGTAAGTACAATTCGCCAATATTCCCGCGCTATCTAAAAAGATGAAGCCATCGAAAAGTGAGCAAAATCCTGATATCTAATGCTGCCGACAAATAAAAAAGAGAGGCTACATTAGCCTCTCAAAAAAATAGCAGGGGAGTACTTTAACTCAAGCAATAATTTTATTGCTAATTTTTACGATGAATAAAACTTGAGATGTTGTGAGAGACAATAACGAGTCTCTCACTGATTTAGCATTACTTTGTATTTAGAGCATGTTTGGCAGCATTTGTCCCTGCGATTTTACCGAAAATCACAGTATCAGCGACAGCGTTACCACCCAGTCGATTATACCCATGAACACCACCAGTCACCTCTCCCGCCGCAAATAAACCTTTGAGCGGTTGGCTTTGTATATCGAGTACTTCAGCTTTAGTGTCAATGGCAACTCCCCCCATAGTATGATGGATGCCAGGAGCAACTTTTACGGCATAATAAGGAGATTTTTCTATTGATAGCGGCATCTGCTCACGGTTAAATGCCTCATCTTTACCCTGTTTGAAATAATGGTTGTAGTTTGTGATAGTTTTGTCTAAAACACTTGGGGTCATTCCTGTTATTTTTGCAAGCTCTGCAACAGTATTGGCCTTTTCAAGCATTTCTAAATGATCATACCCCTGAACCATTTTAGCTTTTTTATATAATTCATTATCAAATACTAGCCAAGCATATTGTTCAGGTTGTTTTAGAATGGCATCGGAGGCTTTATCTCGAGTCGTTAATTCATTGATAAAGCGATTGCCTTCTTTATTAACCATTATGGCCCCGACACCTCGAACCGTTTCTGAAATTAATATACGGCTATCTTTTCCTACTGTTGGATGTGTCTGGATCCAATCAATATCAGTCATACTTGCACCGACTGCTTTAGCAAGTTCAATACCATCCCCAGTTGAAGTGATATTATTTGAACTTGTCATGCCTTTAAATGTAGGGCGATAAAAAGCAATCATTTCTTTGTTAAACCCATAACCACCGGTGGCTAAAACAACCGACTTAGCTGCAACCATATAGTGACCAGAGTGCTTACCGTGGATGACAACACCCACAATTTTTTGTTCATCATCAACAACCAGTTTAACAACTTTGGAGTTGAGTCTTGTATCAACCCCTTCTTTATCCGATGCTTTTCTTAGTACATCAATAATATGTGGACCAACACTTAAACCACCAGATGGGCGATGTGTTCTATCGACTCTAGCGCCGCCAGAGCGTTTTAAATCATCCATATTGGCGCCCAAAGATTCTAACCATTTAATGCCATCAGCCGATTGCTCCGCTAATATTTGTACCAATTTAGAGTCGTTAGCATATCGACCGCCTTTCATTGTATCTTCGACATACCATTCGATTTTATCATCGACTTTATGATCTTTTTGCTGCACTGTACCCACAGCATTATACCCGCCTGCGGCGAGCATAGAGTTACCACCACTAAATGGTGCTTTATCAAGCAATATAACGTTAGCCCCCGCCTTTTTAGCTGCAATCGCAGCATTAAACCCAGCACTACCGGCTCCAACAACAATCACATCCGTTGTTTCTTTAGGACCTGCAGCTATCGCTTTATTTATTGCTTCATTATCCCAACCTTTGTCCCACGGTTCTTTAGATTTGGCTTTATTAAAAGGCATGTCGAGCCCTTTAAATGAATGACATTCATTACAATATAATTTTGGTTGTTCATGTCCTTTATGACAAGACGTACAATTAATATCACCTAAGTGTGAAGAATGTGGGTCAATTTCTAGTTTAGGATTAGCTAGTTTTCCATAATCACCATGGCAGGATTTACATTGTTTATTTTCAAATGTCTCACTATCGCTCACTTTATTGGGTGCTGTATGGCAGGTTTTACAACCATTAACATCTTTATGGAATGATGCTAAATCATTTTTATTATCAGCAGCCCATGATGACGCCGTTAAAATCGAACAGACAATAATACTCAAGTATTTTATCTTCATGCAATTCTCCAGTTTTTATTTTGGTAAGATTTGGCGTGATGATAGTTTCTTAATTTTTTTAAATAGTGACATTGAGCAATAAATTGAAATTGTTAAATATAACTTAACACACTTTAAGTTATGCTTAACTCGATATTTTTGTTGATTAGATGTGATCTAAAGCGGAGATGTGTTTGCTTAAATCTCTAATATGGCATTGCTTTTACATTCTAAAAAGGTGATGTCGATGAAAAACACTAAATATATTGGTTTTAGTTTTATTTTAATTTGTTCAACTCCAGCTTTATCTGAGCCACTAGATTTTTATGGAAGACTGTGGCTTGGTGTGGCCAACTCAAGTAATGGTCTTTCTGGTAACGAGAAAGTTGATGGATTTTCCCTTGAAAATTATGCATCATATTTAGGCGTTAAAGGTGAGTATAGTGTATATGATAATTTTAGCTTGTTATATAAATTTGAAGCTGGGATAGAAAGCTTTGATAACGATGACTCTAATATTTTCAAACCGAGGAACTCTTACTTAGGTTTTAAAACTAACTATGGTTCGGCTGTTTTCGGAAGAAATGATACCGTTTTTAAAAGTGCTGAAGGTAAAGTAGATTTATTTAATATTACCTCAAGCGATATGAATATGATCATTGCAGGTAACGATAGATTAGGCGATTCGGTAACATTAAATAGCGCTAAGGTCGCAGGTGTTACTATGGGTATCAGTTATGTTTTTGATAAGGATTTTAATCAAAAAAATCCAGAACTTTCTGATAAACAAAACAATTATGCAATTAGCTTGTCCCTAGGCGATGCAGCACTTAAAAAGAATAGTCACTATATTTCAATAGCCTATGCTGATGGATTGAACCAGTTAGAGGCAACAAGACTGGTGGGTGGTGTTACTATTTCATCCGTAAAATTGGGGGCTATGTACCAGCACTCTGAGTCAAGTATTTATGATGATATTAAAGGTAACTCCTATCTGTTAAGTATGATTGTTCCTATTAATAAATATGATATAAAATTTCAATATTTAAAAGATGATGCTGGGCTGGGTAAAGTGACAAAAAATGCCGGAGCAGATCTAAAAACACTAAAAGAGAGTGATGCAAGTCAATATTCTGTAGGCGTTGATTTTAAGGCTCAAAAGGATTTGACTTTTGGGGTAGGTATTTCCTATTTTGATGGTGATTATACTGACGCCAAAGGACATACTGAGTTTGATGATACTCTCATTTTTGTATCTACAAGATATCTATTTTAACCTCTATAGATAAAGCGGCTAAATAGCCGCTTTATAAAAATCAGATATTTATCATGTTAATTATTTATCATTTTAAACTATTATACTGCTAGTATAACTGATTTTTCCCTCGCGGAGCACAAGATGCGGATAACATTAAGACAATTGATGATCTTTAAAGCCATACATTCTGAGAGGCAGATCTCAAAAGCGGCAAAAGTGCTTCATATGTCAACGCCTGCTGTGAGTATGGCACTTAAAGAATTAGAAAGCTCTTTAGGCTGCAGATTATTTGAGCGAGTGGCGGGAGGTTTGGTTGTAAATGCGCATGGAGAAATAATATTACCTTATGCTAATGAAATGCTATCCAAGGGAAAAGAGTTAGAAAATATATTTTCATTCCCTGAACATGGCATTAAGGGGACGTTAACCATTGGGAGCAGTAAGACTACTGGTAACTATGTATTATCTAAAAAAATTCCATTATTTAAGAACCAATATCCCGATGTAAAAATAAAACTAGTCATTGACAATAGTTTAGTTATTGAAAAAATGGTTTCAGAAAAAGAACTAGACTTAGGCTTTATTGATGCTAAACCCGCGAGTAAAAATCTCATTTGTGAGCATTGGTTACAAGATAATCTTTGCATTGTGTGTGGCGTAACTCATCCTGCTGCGAATGGTTTAAATACAAAATCTTGGCTTAGTGAACAATTGTGGATATTCGACCATGAATCATCGTTCTCTCGAATTCGTGCAATTCAGTTATTAAAAAGCTTAAATATCCACGTTCGTGATGAAATCTGCATGTCAACCATTGGCTCTATTAAAAGGGCAATTGGAACAGGTATAGGTTTGAGTGTATTACCCCTATTAGCGATTGACGCTGAATTAGCAAGAAAAGACCTTATTTTATTACCTATGGATGGATGGGATTATAAACGAACTTATTGGTCAATTCAGCGTGAAGGAGAAGAATTATCTGCATTAAGCATGAGTTTCCTAGCCTTTATTAAGCTACTGTAAAATATAATAATGTATACCAGCTATTCTTACTAGGTGAATTAAATTGATATCATCAGATCTTGGAATAGGATTTTTTTTAGTCTTTTTACTATGTAGTTTATTTTATACACACACATCCTCTATTACACTTTTTAAGCAAATTTATCGTATTTTTCCACTGATGCTAATGTGCTACGCCTTACCTGCCATCTTTAGCTCGCTAAATATTATTGATGCAAGTCATAGTCAACTTAGCGAAATGGCAAAAACACACTTAATGCCCGGTTGTTTATTTTTGTTGATTTTAAGTACCGATTTCTTTGCTCTCAGTTTAGTGGGAAAAAAACTTCTCGGTATGTACGTACTAGGTGCTGTGAGCATCTGTATTGGCGGTCCATTAAGCCTATGGTTGGGCTCTATATTTTTTCCGAACGAACTCGTCTGGCAGGGAGATAATGCTGCTTGGAAAGGCATGTCAACACTGATGGCAAACTGGATTGGCGGAACCGCCAATCAATTGGCTGTAAAAGAAATCCACAGTGTCGGTGATGCCGTATTTGCGGTAATGATGGCTATTAATATTCTTTTTTCCGGTATATGGATGGTTATATTACTTTTCATTGCAGAACGCCAAGATAAAATCGATGATTTCCTGAAAGCTGATAAAAGCTATAGACCGATATTTTGCACTGACATCAAACGTAAAGTGATAGTAAAACAAACAAGCTATTATTGGATTCTGATATTGAGCTTGACTTTTTTCATTGTAATTCTCTTTAGTGAAAAATTATCATCCTTCCTTGCAACAAGAATCGCTAATAGTTTCCCACACTTATTTAAATACAATCTTACTTCTGAATTTTTTTGGTCAGTATTAATTGCAACTTTTTTAGGATTATTATTTTCTTTAACAAATGCAAGACATGTGTTAGTCAAGGAAACTCAGCAAATAGCTCTTTTTTTAATCTATATCATGATAATGTTGATGGGGTTGAACTTTGATATTAGCGCATTGAGCGCCGCGCCCTATTACGTTTGTATCGCTCTTATTTGGTTCTCTATACACATTATTATCTTATTTATTTTTACTGTATTTTTTCGATTACCTATCATGTACTTCGCGATCGCGAGTCAGTGTAATATTGGTGGTGCGGCTTCTGCACCAGTTATCGCCAGCGCTTTTCACCCAAGGCTGGCTTCCGCTGCTTTATTGATGGCAGTTTGGGGTTATACTTGGGCGTCTTTGTTGGCGTGGTATTTGGGTTTTTTAATGCAGTTTATTCAACCATAAGATGGGAACAAAAAGTGTGTCCAACTAATTTTTTGCTCCCAATAAATGCCACTCCTGAATCTTCAAAGCACTACCCAAAGCTTTCAGCAAATTTCTATTTAACTATACAACCTATCCATTACCCCCTATCAATCAAACCTCGGTGTGATTCAACACTGGGATAAAGTCGCAGCTACGCGCAGCCTGCCCATATTTGTTATGTTTTTCATGATTCAAACTGGAGACACTTTACCATACATATACCTAAGTCTTTTGGTATGCTTAAAAAGAACTTAAAAATCGCATAAAAATAAAAAAGCCTGTAAACGATTAAGTTTGCAGGCTTTTTAACTCTTATAAAAAGAGGAATTTGGTCGGTATGAGAGGATTCGAACCTCCGACCCCTGACACCCCATGACAGTGCGCTACCGGGCTGCGCTACATACCGAATTTTTAAGTATATTGCATACCTGTGCTGACTTAGCTAAATATTGTTTAGCGATAATCTTTACGGTTTTTGCTCAATTACTTATCACCTAAGATACTGTTTATGGGGTTTATCTTAAGCGAGCCAGAACTGTAGCAATTGCCTCGCAACTGCGCAAGGGCTTCATTACATCTCTTTGATCAACTGCTTAGTTTATGTTCTGAATGACACAATTTTCGTCGATAATGATTGCTCGATACTGATTACGTCCATACTCAAACAGGATTTAGCTGCAGAACAGACATAATGACACCCGTTTACTAAATCATCATTCAATGCGAGTGCATATGGGCGAGTCGATACTCATCCATGCGCTCGAGTAAATACGGGAAAAATGGATTCCATTTCTGTCGTAACATTTCAGACGCTGACACGCTATACAAGCCGCGCTCTCCCCGCGAAGCTGAGGCTCCGATTTGGATCCTATGTAAATCAGGCTGGATCACGGCGCCATAAAGCCCATCATCTATGCCAAAAGGTAGCGCAACATGGGATAAGGAATACACGCCTGCAGGCCAATATAAATCTAATATCCGCACGTTTTCACTGACCTGAGTGAGCACTTTACCCTGTGCGTCTATATCCTGTGTATCTAAATTTTGTTCATCTAAACCCAGTTCATCTAAATCAAAGTATCGCGCCTGAACCTGCGTGGTTTCATTACTGATATTTTCCACCACAGTGCCGCGATAATGTAACTCAGGGTTATTAATGTTCGCCAATAAGCCCGCAAGCGGATCATTGGACACCATTTTGGCATTCACATCGAGTCGGTTCATGTCGAACAGCACGAGTTCGTGGCCATTTTCTGGCAATGTCTGATAAAGATGATTCACCACTGCCGAGGTTGAAACGGTTGCATCCACTACCGACTGAAAGGTGAGTATCGACGGAACTTGCGCCCGTTGCTTCGGCGTTAATCCTGCCAATAAACCTTGGTTACGCAGGGCTAATTGATAAACTACATCGCCCGCATTAACCGCAAAAGAGGTATATTTAAAGGGATCGTACTCTACTTGAATACTGTTCCATTGCAGTTTATCCAGCTCCAACAATCGTCCTATCCAACTCTGCCAGCGTGCAGCCGCCGCAGATGGCGCTAGCCCTATCGCAGGAGAGATAAAAATCATTCCATCATAATCAGGGGCTTTATCATGGCTTATACGTTCTAACTCATGGTTCAGCGCGACGGCGGCACCCGTCGAAAAAGCCACCACAAATAATGGTTTATCTTTCAGAGTTTGCCGCATATGCGCTGTGGCTAAATTAACCGCTGCGGCCAGATCTTGCCAATAAAGCTCAGTCAATCCACTTGGAATCGTGCCATGCTCTGGCAATCTTAAACCGAGTACATGGGCTTTACCTTTAAAGTGCGCCGCCACATTGGATAGAGCATAGGGCGAATCCGACATACCGTGGAGCAGTAATACTCCAAATTCGGCATTAGCCACAGGCCATTCATAACTGCGATTCCAATTTTGTGGCCAATGGGCAGGATCAGATAAGCTATTTTTGACATAGCGATTCACGGGAGATCGTTCAGAGGCAGGAATCTTCTGTACAACTTTGCGCTCAACTTCGGCGAATAGGCGCTCTTCTAGCGCTAAGTACTCATTAAAATTAGCGAGTTTAGTATTATAATGGAACTCATTTTTTAGCTCAACCGTATGCCAAAGTGACAGCTCAGGGCGCGCATTAAGAAAATAGATCCCTGTCGCGAGTAACGCCACCACTATGCCAGTACTCGCATACACTACAGCTAAAAATAGGTGTTTTGTCGAACCTATGATGATGGCCTTCATCGCTGTTCCTACATGAAGATAAAATGTGCAACTAGATTATACGGGTAGATAAAAACATTATACGGGTAGATAAAAACATCCTTCAAACGTTTTACCCCGATAAAATCTACTAGTGTAAGCAGTAAAATTTAATCACTCCTATTTTAATCACTCCTATTTAGTCAACCAATTTACTCATCTCGCAATTTTATTAGCCGCATAGGCCTTAATCGGGTTAGGATCGAAAATAGTCTTATTCCAACGAAACTTATACGCTCTCGATGATAATCGGTAATCCACACGCTAGGTTCGCCTACTATCTTCCTACCGCGCCGCTGATACCTGACGGCTGGCATTACACTCAGCCAGATGCTGTCGGGGCTCTCATCGCTCTCAATGGCAATCATTGGCGTAAGATCTTCACTATTATGGCCAAAATAAGTACGGTTGGAGATGATTGGCGCAGCTATCGTGACCAAGTGTTACTCAAGCAAAATGAAATGATCTGCATCGGCGCTATAGATCTGATGGCAAACACTAAGATTCATCTCATTGCGGGGCAAGTAGCTGCAAATGCTTTAGAGCTCACCATGTCCGTAAACGATTCCGGTGCGCAGCATTTAACTGCCCAAAATAAATCCATAACCGCACTTAAGCTGCCATCTTCGCCAGGACAGCATTGTTTACTCACGCCCTATTTGGATTATCGCCAATACCCAAACCAACTGATCGCCCTGACACGCCAACACTTAGCAACGCCAGAGCCCCAACACAGTGAATAATTCCATTATGATTGTGGTAACGGCTGTCACCACAGCATTAGTCACCAAATAACAAAGGCATAAAAAAGCACTCGTGAACTGAGTTCAAACGAGTGCATATTCGAGGACGATTCAGCGTTAGTCGTAGATGGTTGGGATAGGCTGACGTTTATGCTGCGTCGCCTTATAAATACCAATTAACTTGTCCTCAACCGCCTTGCCGACGTCTTTACCCTCAAGGAAATCATCGATTTGCGCATAGGTTAAGCCAAGCGCGACTTCATCTTCGAGTAGGGGTTTATTGTCTTCTAAATCCGCGGTCGGCGCTTTATAGACTAACGATTCTGGCGCACCAAGATAAGCGGCAAGTTGACGAACTTGGCGCTTGTTAAGACCAAATAATGGCGCTAAATCGCAGGCACCATCGCCCCATTTAGTGTAAAAACCTGTGATATTTTCGGCGCTGTGATCTGTCCCCACCACTAACCCACCTACGAGCCCAGCGAGTTCGTATTGAGCTATCATCCGCATACGGGCTTTGACGTTACCCTTCACAAAATCAACCTTCGCCACATCGGGCAAAGGCAATCCAGCTTCGACTAACGCGGCAACAGCAGCGCTATGCACACCATCAACGCCTTGATGCACATTCACAGTGACCAACTTAGAGGGCTGAATAAACTGACAGGCTAATTGCGCCTCATGCTCATCTTTTTGGATCTGATAGGGTAATCGCACAGCGATAAACTGGTAACCGCCTTGGCTATTTTCTTGGTTTAAACTGTCCACCGCTAACTGACACAAACGCCCAGCAGTAGAAGAATCCACCCCACCGCTGATCCCTAATACCAATGCCTTGCTACGCGCTTCTTTTAGTTTGGTTTTAATAAACGCGACACGACGTTGCACTTCGAACTCAGGCTCTATGGCCGTGAGTACCTTCATTTCTCTTAAGATTTGCGCTTTCACCGAAAATTCCACCTTAAATTATCGCTGTATTTGGACTACCTGAACCCGACTAACGTTAACATTTATTCGCAACTGCCTGTAGTTAAAATTAGCGCTTGGCTGATTGATTGCTGATAAACGTCATAAAAATAAGGGCAACAACGGTTTGCCGTTATTGCCCTAGCGTAAATCAGTTAGCTTAATACCAATACAGCTACCGACTTATCTTTCCCAGTAGGATTCTTCTAAGCTGTCTTCGCGCTCAGGTAAACCGCGGGATAAACGCGGGCTATGCTGAGCTAAGACTTCGTAGGCGACACGGTTAGCGTACTTACACACTTGAGAAAACGAGGAATAACATAGGCCATCACGCTTATGTTTACTTGAGCCTGGCACGTTAGTCTTGTGGAAAGTATTGGCCGCCAGATCGTGCAATAACGCCGATAATGCGCCATCGCCAGCGCCATTAGTGTTACCGATTTTTTCAGGGCCGCCCATGTAAGGTGAAATGTGGGCAAAGACTTTGATTGGTGTTTCACAGTCACTTTTAAGCTTTGGACGGGAAAATTCATAACGATTAAATTCAGGGATAGCGCCCGGCAACAGCGTGTGAGTCGTTTCGCGTTTTTCTGAGTCCTCGGTATAACCCGCAGTATAAAGCCCGATTGGACCCGCTGTGGTTAATACCATGTCGCACCATTCCAAGGCTTTTTCACTGGCAAGCAGAGGATCCCGTGAACCCGTTAAAGCTTCACCTTCGTCTTCATTCATCGCCAAAATGGTGACATGTTCTTTGATAAAGTTTTGCCACCATTGTGGATCTTCTTCAATCAAGAAACGCGTGCCTAAGGTTAATACCACGGGAACTTCGGCGGCTTTTGCATATTCGATAGCGCACATGGCCGCATCGGTAATACGGTCGCCATCACTGGCGCGCATCAAATACGCGGTCAACACTAAGGCTGAACTGCCCTGCACCACGTCTTTATCGATAAATTCAGGTGTGAGTTTATCCATAGCGCCTTTGCTGATCGCAAATGTTCGCTCGCCGCACTCAGAAATCAGGGTAAAACAGCGACCGATAGGACCATCTACAGGTTGTAGAAAGTTAAGGTCGACTTTAGAAGAGGTATTACATAAATAGCGGTAGGCGTAACTGCCCACTTCGATATTCTGACTCATTACCCCAAACAGCACTGAACGGTCATCGGCCAGAATAGAATAGTTGTGCACTGTGTTACCAATAGTGCCACCAGCAAATTCATCGCTAATCAAACCATGAATTTTTAACTCAGTGTAGAGTCTGTGGGCCTGTTCATCATTGATCAAGGTAGAATTGCCTTTGGGCAAGCCATAACGGCTCAGCAATTCGTCTTCCACTTTCGCTTCGATATCCACTAAGGTTTGATCAATACCGCTGATATAAGTCGCAAACGGCTGAGGCTGTTGAGTCAGCTGTTCAAGCAGCGGATCTCGGGTTTTAACCGGAAAATAATGTTTAGATTTACGCTGACCGGGAAACTTCATAGTGGCTCTCTTTTCCTGGCATCCATGCTAATTGGCGTCTGCCGAGGCGGTCAAGCCAAGCAGCATCCTAAAAATATTGAGTCTAGGCTAGCGAGACAAAAAAACCACCCCTTAGCCGGAAGGGCGCAGATTCTATCACAAAATCAGTTCGAAGCCAGTGCTCCTATACCCAAGATACCGCTTGTTCTTGGATTAATTGCCGTAATAATTCAATGTGTAACTCATCGTCGTTCAAACAAGGGATAAACCGATAGTCGCTGCCACCCGCATGTAAAAAGGTTTCCTTAGCGCCAATGGAGATTTCTTCTAAGGTTTCGAGGCAATCGGTCGCAAACGCAGGGCAAATCACATCGACACTTTTGATCCCTTGCGCAGGTAACTCGGACAGTAATTTATCGGCGTAGGGCGTTAACCATTCTTCGCGACCAAAGCGCGATTGGAAGCACACTTGCCATTGCGACTCGCTCAGCTCAAGTTTTTGTGCCAACAATTTAGCCGTGACAAAACACTGCTCGCGGTATGGATCGCCCTCTTTCACGTAACGCAGTGGAATACCATGAAATGACAAGAGCAACTTGTCGGCCTGCCCATGGGTTTTCCAGTGGCGCGTCACACTGTGTGCCAGCGCAGCAATATAAGCGCTATGGTCAAAATAGTCTTTATTAAAGCGAACCTGCGGTATGTCACGCACGGTTTTAAGATAACGGGCAACGGCATCGAACACACTTGCCACCGTCGAGCAGGAATATTGGGGATACAAAGGCAGCACAATAATACGCTCTGCTCCTTGATCTTTCAGGCGTTCAAATCCCGCATCGATGGAGGGATTACCGTAACTCATGCCCAGTTCAACCGGAATGGTCTGGTTAAACGTAGCGCTTAAGTCTACCGCCAGTTTTTGTGTTTGGCGCTCACTTATCACCATCAAGGGCGAGCCTTCCTGCGTCCACACGCTTTGATAGAGTTTGGCGACTTTCGTCGGACGGGTGTTGAGGATAATGCCGTTTAGCAGCGGTTGCCAAATCCACGGCGATAAATCGACGACACGCGGATCACTTAAAAACTGCCTTAAAAAGCGTTTAACGGCCTTAGGACTAGGTTGATCAGGCGTGCCGAGGTTAACCAATAACACACCAAAAGCAGGGGAAGGATTCAACGTTAGGCTCATGGTTAATGAAGTTCACTTGGAGGCTAACATTGCGATACCCATAAAAAAAGCCTGCATCGGCAGGCTTTTTCTTAATATGAGAACTTGTTCTCGTAAATTAACCTTTATTCGGTTATTTCAACACCCTAGCTAACTGCTCACTCACGGCCGCAACCGATTGAGTACCGTCAAACTTGTTGTATTGAGTTTGGCCAGCGGCAGCCACTTTACCGTAGTATTCAACGAGCGGCTTAGTTTGCTCGTGATAAATCGCGAGGCGTTTACGCACTGTGCTTTCTTCGTCATCTGGACGAATAGCTAAATCTTCGCCCGTCACGTCGTCTTTACCTTCCACTTTAGGTGGATTGAAAACCACATGGTAAACACGGCCAGAACCTGGGTGAACACGGCGACCGCTCATGCGCTTAACGATTTCTTCGTCTGGCACGTCGATTTCAATCACGTGATCAATGCTAATACCGTTTGCCGCCATCGCATCCGCCTGTGGGATGGTACGTGGGAAACCGTCTAACAAGAAACCTTTAACACAGTCTTCCTGTGCGATACGCTCTTTAACCAGACCGATGATCAGATCATCAGAAACCAGTTGACCAGCATCCATCACTTTTTTCGCTTCCAAACCCAGTGGAGTACCCGCTTTTACCGCGGCACGTAACATATCACCAGTGGAAATTTGTGGGATACCATACTGTTCCATAATGAACTGGGCCTGGGTACCTTTACCGGCACCTGGGGCGCCCAATAGGATAATGCGCATCTCAAGAGTCCTCTTTTCGCATTGATATTCTTCTTAGGGCGGCGATCTTCGCACATCTGGCCGCCATTGAGAAGGGTTTTAGCTTCGACTTTAGCCTCAGAAACCGCAAATAAACTACGGTTACTAAGCGATTTTTTTCATTAATAGAGCAAAGTATAGAGCTTACGGCGGTATTGATTGGCTATGGGATTACCTTGGCCAAGTGCCGTTAATACTTCCATAAATACTTGTTTTACTGTGCCATTTTCAGCACCTAAATCTTTACTGAGCACACCGAATAACAGTTCTAATGCTTCATCATCGCGGTGAGCAGCATGCAATGCCTTACTCAGCTCGAGTAATAACACTAAATCTGTTGGATTTTGCTCAAACTTTTGCTGCAAATCGCGAATTTCAGGGGTATCCGCCGCATCTAAGGCCAGTGCGAGCTTAGCTTTTAAACTCTGGTAATAACCATCTTGGTCGGCAAGCCCTACTTTCTCAAGCATGGCTTGTGCTAGCACTAATTCGCCCTGCATCAGATACACATCGGCAAGCACTAGACTCACCTCACCCGCTTGATTTGACCCTGTATGTGCTTCTTTAAGCAACACAGCCGCAGTAGCAAGATCTTCTGCACTTACTTGACTCAAGGCGAGCAATGCTTTGGCCTGTGCTAACTGTAACTGCCACATAAGCGGCAAATGTTTATCCAGCATGGCTGTGACTTGCGCCGCATCTTGCAGGCCAGCAAAACCATCGACAGGCTGACCTTTATCCAATACTAACGTGGTCGGTAGACTTTGAATGCGAAAGTAATTGGCGATTTCTAATTCGGCTTCACAGTCGACTTTAGCGAGCACGAAACGACCCGCATTTTGCGCGGCAATTTGCTCTAAGGTGCGCAGCATAGCCACACTTTGTTCCTGTGGCTGTGCCCAAAATGCTAACACCACGATCTGTTGCATCGAGGCGTCAACCACTTGCTGAATGTTGTCTTTAGTCAGACTGAGGATATTATCCATAGTATTCCCTTAACGTTTAAGGCCTCAATCATGGGAGGCCTTATTCTTTTAAAACTAAGCGTTAGAACCAAGTCTTAAAATCGAGTCTTACCGCTAACGAATTGAGTGACAGGCTAGGCGCAAACCACTCTTCCTGCACTAGAAACAATATCGGGGCCGTTCAAAGAAGGGCCCCGATAGTCATTTACTTCATGTTAGCCAGTAACATTTGGTTCATCAGCTTGATAAAGGCCGATGGGTCCGCAAGGCTACCTTTTTCAGATAATTGCGCCTGTTGCAGCAGCAGATTTGACCAATCCGCGAAGGCGGCTTCATCTTGAAGATCATTTAAGCGCGATACTAATGGGTGCGCTGGGTTGATCTCAAATGTCGGCTTCACTTCTGGCACAGGTTGACCCGCAGCTTGCATCAGCTTAATCATCTGAGTCGACATTTCGCCTTCACCCGCCACCACACAGGCTGGAGTGTCGGTTAAGCGTGACGTGACTTTCACATCAGCAACGGTTGAGCCTAATGCCGCTTTAATGCGTTCAACTAAAGCTACCGATTCTTGCTCAAGCTTTTCTTGCGCTTCTTTTTCAGATGCATCTTCCAGCTCGCCAAGTTCTAAATCACCACGGGTCACTGAGTGCAGTTGTTTCTCTTTGTACTCAGTTAAGTGGTTGATTAGCCACTCGTCGATACGCTCTGACATCAGTAAGACTTCAATGCCTTTCTTACGTAACAACTCTAAATGTGGGCTGTTAGCTGCGGCTTCATGGCTGTCGGCAACAATGTAGTAAATCTTAGTTTGACCTTCTTTCATGCGGCTGATGTAGTCATCAAGTGACACAGTCGGCGCAGCACTGCCCGTGTGGGTCGAGGCAAAACGCAATAAGCCAGCAATACGCTCACGGTTGGCGAAATCTTCCGCAGGCCCTTCTTTCAGCACTTGCCCAAATTCAGCCCAGAACTGTTGGTATTTTTCCGCATCGTCTTTCGCCAGTTTTTCCAGCATGCCAAGCACACGTTTGGTGATACCAGTACGCATCGCTTTAGTCACGTGGTTATCCTGCAGAATTTCGCGGGATACGTTCAGCGGCAGATCGTTTGAGTCAATTAAGCCCTGCACGAAGCGCAGATAAGATGGCATAAATTGCTCGGCGTCATCCATGATGAACACACGTTGCACAAACAGTTTTAAGCCGTGTTTACGGTCGCGATTCCACATATCCCAAGGCGCTTTTGCAGGAATATACAATAGGTTAGTGTATTCTTGCTTACCTTCTACCCGATTATGACTCCACAGTAGTGCGTCGGTGTAATCGTGGGAAATGTGTTTGTAAAACTCTTGATACTCTTCATCACTGATGTCAGCTTTATTGCGCATCCACAAAGCCGTGGCTTTGTTCATGACTTTCCATTGACCTTCGGTCGCAGGAATTTTTTCGCCATCAGGACCATCACGCTCTGGCGTACCCTCTTGCCACATTTCGACTGGCACAGAGATATGATCTGAGTATTTAGTGATGATCGAACGCAGGCGCCAATCATCGGCAAATTCTTTTTCTTCGTCACGCAGGTGCAGCGTAATTTCAGTACCACGGCTCGCCTTAGTGATGGTATCAACGGTGAAGTTACCCTCGCCTTCTGATTCCCACAATACGGCTTCATCGGCCTTATGACCGGCAGCGCGAGTGCGAACAGTGACTTTTTTCGCCACGATAAAAGCCGAATAGAAACCAACACCAAACTGACCGATTAGCTGGGAATCCTTTGAGGATTCGCCCGATAGATTCTTAAAGAAATCAGCGGTGCCTGATTTTGCGATTGTGCCTAAATGCTCAATCACGCCGTCGCGGGTCATACCCACGCCGTTATCTTCGATGGTCACAGTGCCTTTTTCTTTATCGGCACTGATACGGACTCGCAGTTCACCGTCGCCTTCATAGAGTGCGTCATTGGTCAACGCCAGATAACGCAGCTTGTCCGCCGCATCCGCAGCGTTGGAGACCAGTTCACGCAAGAAAATTTCTTTGTTGGAATACAAAGAATGGATCATCAAATGCAACAGCTGTTTGACTTCTGTTTGAAAACCATGAGTTTCTTGTTGTGACATGAAATTTTCCTTTATTTGTTACGCAATTTGGTAAAAGTAACGCTTAGTGTTTACTAAATGGGGCTCCAAATTTGCTTTTCAAGGGCAAGGGCTAAAACGAGGTTCGAATGGCGAAAAATAAGGCGCTTGATGAATACCAAGCGCCTATATGTATGCTTCCAACATCAACCTGCACGAGGCGTTAGTCTTGGGCTAATTCTTTTTCTAACTGTTGGGCGATAGCTTCGGGCGATCCGCTGTTGCGGGCAAAGAGTCCATAAGCGGCTGGGATCACGAAGATAGTGAATAGGGTTGCCAGTAAAATCCCCGATAGCACAACCACACCAATCACAAAACGAGTTTCAGCACCCGCGCCTACAGCCAATACCAATGGCACAGCGCCAGCAGCAGTGGTGATCCCTGTCATTAAGATAGGTCGTAACCGCTGCGCTGACGCTTGGATAATGGCCTTATCAAAATCAACGCCTTTATCCCGCAATTGGTTAGCAAACTCGACAATCAAGATGCCATTTTTCGCGGCTAACCCGACCAGCATAATAATGCCTATCTGACTGTAAATATTGAGACTCTGCCCCGTGAGCCACAAACCAATTAAAGCGCCGACGGTAGCCAACGGCACAGTAAGCATGATCACCACAGGGTGGATATAACTCTCAAACTGCGCCGCGAGCACGAGGAATACAATCCCCAGTGCGAGGATGAATACGAAGTACATAGAGCTACCCGACTCTTGATAATCGAGGGATTGGCCCTTGTAGCTAATCACCGCTTCCGCTGGCAAATAGGTACGCGCCAATTGATTCATATAATCAAGGGCTTCACCTAAGCTATAACCATCTTCCAAACTGGCTTCTATGGTGATCGCGCGCATGCGATTATAGCGATTAAGCGAACTGGCGTCGGCAAACTCCTCCACAGTCACTAAGTTAGACAGCGGAATAAGCTCCTGACTGCGCTCGGAACGAACATAGATATTTTGCAGATCCGCCGCCGTATTTTGATTATCGCGCTCGCCTTCAACGATCACATCGTATTCTTCACCGTCACGCATAAACGTCGTCACTAAGCGTGAGCCCAGCATGGATTCCAACGTACGGCCAATGTTTGAAATCGACACTCCAAGACTCGCGGCTCTGTCTCTGTCGATGACGACTCGAAGTTGAGGCTTAGTCTCTTTATAATCGTGATCTAATCCTAATAATTTGGGATTCTGTGCCGCCTTTTGCATCATGATATCGCGCCAGCGGGCAAGCTCTTCGTAGCTAGGTCCGCCAATCACAAATTGCACAGGTTTACCTACGCCGCGACCAAAGGCTTGGCGCATTACAGGGAACGCTTGCACTCCGGCGAGATTGGCAAGACGCTTATTAATGTCGACGATAACTTCCTTTACTGGACGACGTTTGCCCCAGTCTTCCAGTACTATGATTGCCATACCGTTAGAGAAATCCGCCGCGCGGCCAAAGCCACGGGGGGCACGAATGAGCAGACGTTTGATATCACCCGTTTCGACCAATGGCATCAAGCGGTTTTCCACTTCATTCATATAGGATTCTATGTATTCGTAACTCGCGCCCTGTGGCCCATTGACCATCAAGAATAACGAACCACGGTCTTCCTGTGGCGCAAATTCTTGCGGTACTTTTTGGACTAAATAGACACTAGAACCTAATGCGACTAACACCAGAATCGACACTAATATCGGGTGAGCCATGGCGGATTTTAAGGACAATTGATACCGGTTTGACACTTTTGTCATTATGCCGTCGACCTTACGTACCAACCAAGAATCCTGCGAGCTCGGCTTAAGCAACTTAGAGCACATCATGGGCGTGAGTGTGAGCGCCACTAGGCTAGAGAACAGCACGGCCGCACTCATGGTCACGGCAAACTCTTTAAAGAGTTTACCTAAGTCACCTTCAAGGAAAGTGATTGGCATAAAGACCGCGACCAACACGAGTGTAGTCGCGATAACAGCAAAAGCCACTTCACGCGCACCGAGAAAAGCAGCTTTGAGTGGTGAATCTCCTTCCTCGATACGTCTATGGATGTTTTCCAGCATCACAATCGCATCATCCACCACCATACCAATGGCGAGGATCATTGCCAATAAGGTCAAGAGGTTAATGGTATAACCTAGCGCATACAGCACAATAAAGGTGCCGAGCAGAGACACAGGCACAGTGATCGCAGGGATCAACATAGCGCGCACACTGCCAAGGAACAGATAAATCACGATAATCACTAAAATCATCGCAGTGAACAGGGTTTGATACACTTCTTTAATCGAGGCTTCGATAAACACTGAGCTATCGTAGCTGCGTTTAATCGACATCCCCGCTGGCAAGGTCGGGTTGATTTTGTCAACCAGCGCGTTCACTGCGCGCGCCACTTCTAACGTATTGGCGGTTGACTGTTTAGACACGCCTAAACCTATCATTGCCTCTTTGTTGCCACGGAACATAATCCGCTCTTCATCAGAGCCAATTTCCACCCGTGCGACATCGCTCAGTTTGACTAAATAACCGTCTTCCCCTTGGGTGATCACTAAGTTTGCGAAATCTTCGGCAGTGCGATAACCCCGCTCCAGTCGCACTGTAAAGTGCCGCTCCTTCGACTCTATCGAACCAGCAGGTAACTCGACGTTCTCAGCTCTGAGCGCGGCCTCAACATCGGCAACCGTTAAACTGCGAGAGGCCAAGGCTTGTCTGTCAAGCCAAACGCGCATGGCGTAAACCTTACCACCACCAATACGCATCCGCGCCACACCATCGACCACCGAAAAGCGGTCCGACAAATAACGGTTGGTGTAATCGGTCAATTCTAGGGTCGTCATTTGATCTGACACGAGATTGAGCCACATGATCACTTCATCACTGCCATTGGCCTTTTGTACTTCTGGGGGATCAGCTTCATCGGGTAAATTGTCGAGTAAACCTGAGATCCTGTCGCGCACATCGTTAGCTGCATCTTCAATATTACGACTAATATCAAACTCTAAGGTAACCGATGAGCGGCCATCACTGCTCGATGAACTCACGTGACGAATGCCTTCGACGCCACTGATCCTGTCTTCAATCAATTGGGTAATGCGGCTTTCCACCACGGCAGCACTGGCACCGCGGTAATTCGTGTCGATAGATACCACTGGCGGATCTATGTTTGGGTATTCGCGCAGGGGCAATTTATCAAAGGAGACAAGCCCGAAAGCGACCAGCAGCAAGCTGATCACTGAGGCAAATACGGGACGTTTGACCGAGAGATCAGTAAGGATCATACACTTGGCTCCGCGTTCGTATCGGCAAGATAACTAAACTTTTCCGCGAACTCAGTTTGCACTTTATCCCCAGGATGAACTTTCAGTAAGCCGCGGATCACCACGTTTTCGCCCAAGGCTAAACCGTCTAAGATCTCCACCCAGCCACGAGTGCGAATACCAATAGTGACTTGTTTACGTTCAATCACCTTGTCAGCATTGACGCTATAAACATAATGGCTGTTTTGGATCGGGATAATGGCAGATTCAGGCAACATCAAGGCCTCGCGGCTACGCTTGATGAGTTTGACCTTCATCAACATGCCCGGTAATAAACGCAGCTCAGGATTGGGGATTTCGGCGCGAACGATCACTGTGCGCGTGGTTGGATTCACGCGGCTATCAATCGATGTCACCACACCTTTGAAAGTCACATCAGGGAACGCGACCGCTTTGGCTTCAACCTTTTTACCTGGTTCTAAATCTTGAATAAAGCGCTCTGGCACTGAAAAATCGAGCTTAATGGTAGAAATATCATCCAATGTCGTAATCACAGTGCCGGGCGACACTAAGCTGCCCACACTGATTTGACGTAAGCCTAAACGGCCATTAAAAGGCGCCAGAATACTGCGATCATTGAGTGATGATTGCGCCTGTTCGAGCTCGGCACGGGTGGTATCAATAAGGGTTTGTAATCTGTCGCGTTCTAACTCGGCCACAGTGCGGCTAGTCACCAACGAACTGATCCGAGCTAATTCACGTTGATTATCACTGACTTTGACTTGCGCGGCTTTAACCTTAGCGATCTGCTCAGCATTTTGCAGTTGGACTAATAACTCGCCCTTTTTAACAATGTCGCCGTCATCAAATTTAAGCGCTATCACCATGTCGGTGACTTTAGGCGTTATCGTTACAGATTCTGCGGCTTTATTGCTACCAATAGCTTCAACTTCATCGCGAATGGGCGCCATAGCGGCAGTGGCAATCACTACATTAGGTATGAGTTTAATCTGGGCTGCAGTAATCTCTTGCGGTTGCATGGCTTGGTATCCAAACCATGCCGCGGCCAATATGGCGATTATTAGAATAATTTTTTTCATCGGGCTTCCAAGGAATGACTCGCATTAATGACGGCTAGTTTACTCACTCACATCATCGCATCAATACGTTTTACTTTTTCTTACAAATTACGCTGATAGCGCAAAATATGTATGATTAAGTGTCCTTGGCGATATCAATGGCAGAGTTGCCAGAATGCAGTACGATAACAAGGTTGTTAAGTGATTAATTTTACTTATTGCCACTAAATCAACATTTATCACTAAAACTATTTGAAAAAGATTGGTATATAGATAATTTAATTCTGCAACACAGATCGCCTAGATAATCGACAATCCCCTGCCTAAAACTCAAATTGCAGCCAATAAAAAAGGGCGATAATTCGCCCTTTTCTAGTCAACTGCTGAAATTAACGTATTTTACGTTCTTCTTTCATCAGGTTTGACAGTGACTGGTACACATTGCTAACTACTTCATCGCTTAATGGCTGATCTTCGTTATCGCGAAGGAAGATTTTCGTTTCTTCTGGAGTATCACCATCTTCAAGCAGTAAACGGTAGCTACCTTCTTTCAGTGCTAACTTATCTTCGCCCCACAATGAACTCCAGAAACCAGAGTTATCGTCAAACTTGATAAAGTACAATCCTTTAGCACTATCCATATCGGCAATTTCAAAGCCCATTTCTGGTAGCACTATGCGTAGACGATCCCACACTTGCTTGTAAGAGGCTTTAGCAGACCAGTAAGCTTTACCTTCTTCAGGCGTCACGAGATCAACATTAATACCTAAGGTTTGCTTCAAACGATTCGATTGGATCGCTTGGTCGCGCTTAACGCTGATATACGCAATGGCGCTGTTCAGCATATCAATAGTGTATCTTTGCTTATCTTCACCGCTTAATAAAACTTGTTGCGCTTTATCGTCGTAAAACTCTTCGTGTTCAACTAAGTGAATAACGATATTGGCAGTGCGACCATGTGGACGTGTTTCCACATCAAAACGATAGCGTTGGCGCAACAGATAAACTTTATCCGCACCCCACATGCTCGATTCAATCACTTCACGGCTTTCAATCCAATCGGTTTCTACGTTGCCTTTGTCAAAATCACGGCTACGAACAGCAATGCCTTTTTGGGCAAAGAAACCATCTAAGTTTGTGAAGATTTCTTGCTTCAAATCCACAGCATTGTCTATGGATTCAACCACGATTTTAATGTTGTCACTGCCCTCTTCCACATGAGTACCTTCCGCCATTGGCAGTACTTGCAGTGGCGGACGGATATCTAAGTTTTTGCCATACAGCGAAGCATTCACTTTAGAACCCAGTGCTGGTACATCGAATTCTTTATTGTAGGGTGGCGTTTTTAATCCCGCGGGGATCTTAAGCAAAGGCGCTTGCTCGGCCTGAACATAGTCGTCGTTACCGTTCGCTTGTCGGCGATCAAGTGGCGAACTACAGGCTGCAACTGCAGCAACTAAGATCAGTGGAGTGACTTTCTTTAACATTAATTATTTAACCTCTATCTGGGCACGAGTCATTGCTTCTATCAACAGACCATGACATTGCTCAGAAAGTTCAGTCAAAGGTAAACGAATATGGCCACATTTAATCAAACCCATACGATGGGCAGCCCATTTTACTGGGATAGGGTTGGCTTCACAAAACAGTGTGCTATACAAACCGCGCAGCGGGGTATCTATGCTCTGAGCCAGCTCGGCATGGCCCGCGAGCGCCGCATCACACATAGCTTTAAAAGCCTTTGGTACTATGTTGTTAGCCACAGAAATTACGCCATTTCCACCTAAGAGTAAAAACTCTCTGGCAGTGGCATCATCACCGCTATACAAGAGGAAATCGTCGCCGCACAGTTCGCGCAGACGTTTTACACGGGATAAGTCACCGGTCGCCTCTTTTACACCAATAATGTTGCTCACGCTAACAAGCTCGGCAACAGTTTCTGGCAGCATATCAACGGCAGTACGGCCTGGAACATTATAAAGAATTTGTGGAATATCTGTGCTAGCGGCCACGGCTTTATAATGCGCAATCAATCCCTTAGGCGTTGGCTTATTATAATATGGCGTTACACCAAGCATAGCGGCAACACCCACCTTAGATAAGGACTTGGTGAGCTCAACGGCTTCAGATGTGGCATTGGCGCCATTGCCACCAATGACAGGAACACGTCCCGCAGCAAATTTAACGGTTTGTGAAACGACCGCTACATGCTCAGGCATAGGCAGAGTCGCTGACTCGCCAGTAGTACCAACGGCCACAATGGCATCTGTGCCTTGGTCAATATGGAATTCGACTAACCTTTCAAGACTTGCAAAATCTACTGAGCCATCACTGTTCATTGGCGTGATTAAGGCTACGATGCTTCCGTTTATCATCTGACTTTCCCCAAGATTTCAGGATTCGCTATGGTACTGATGCCAACCACTAATGACAAGCATTAACGGGGCTCTCAAATTGAATTAGTTATGGTAGCATTACATCCCGCACAAAAACTCAGCTTTAACCCTGAGTTTTCGCTCTATGATATCGAAAAAGTGAGGAAAATTCATGACCAATTTCCTGGTCGTAACAGCGATGGGTCTCGACCGTCCTGGACTTGTAAGTAAACTAGCTCGACTTGCCAGTGACTGTGACTGCGATATCGTCGACAGCCGTATGGCATTATTTGGTAACGAATTTACCCTGATCATGATGTTGTCTGGCTCGTGGGCATCAATAACGAAAATTGAAAGTATGTTCCCCAGTCTCAGCGTTGAGTTAGAACTGCTGACGGTGATGAAACGCACCTCTAAACACACACCACAAAACTACCTTTCTCGCCTCGAAGTACGCTTCACGGGTAAAGACCAACGCGGCACCATTAAACGTATTACCCAGTTCCTTGCTGACAGGTCATTAGATCTTGCCGCAGTACGTTCATTTTCTGAGGAACTCCCCGGTGGTGAACAAACGCAAAATGTGTCGCTAACTATTAATATTCCTGAAAAAGTTGAACTAGAAAAGCTCGAACAGAGTATCTATCAGCTCGCCCAAGATATGACCTTAGATTGTACTATTCGTCGTATGGAAGGCACTGCCATCTTAGAGGACAGAGGATAATAGATGAATACCTTAACGGCTGGGGCAAAAGCGCCTCACTTTACACTGCAAGATCAACATGGTAACTCAGTATCGCTGGCAGACAGCCTTAAGCAAGGTCCTGTTTTAGTGTACTTTTACCCTAAAGCAGCAACCCCGGGTTGCACAGTGCAAGCCTGCGGTCTACGTGACAGTAAAGCCGAGCTCGATAGTCATAATGTCACTGTATTTGGCATTAGCCCAGATCCTGTGGCTAAGCTGGCCAAATTTGCTGAAAAACAAGCACTCAACTTCACTTTGCTGAGCGATGAAGACCACAGTGTCGCCGACGCTTTTGGGGTCTGGGGTGAAAAGAAATTCATGGGAAAAACCTATGATGGCATCCACAGATTAAGCTTCCTTATCAATACCGACGGCACCATCGCCCACGTATTCGATAAGTTTAAAACCAAAGATCACCATGAAGTCGTACTCGCGCAAATCGCGGGTTAATGACTAATATGACGACGAATACAAGGCTTCAAGCTGCTGCTTTAATCGGCAAAAAAGTGTAAACGTTGTCAGTTGATCTTGGTAGCCTGAATAAATAATCGGCAATCGATAACGAAAAGGTCCTGAAATCAGGACCTTTTTCATGAAAAATTTTCACTTTCATATCACAAGACACGGTCTAACCGAGCAAAAAAACCGCAAAAGCATTCAGCTATGCCCGTATTCTATGGCATCACAAGGTCGGTTTATCCTGCCACATAGGGCCAAATAATCGCAGCGGCAATGCTCCACATGGTTAACCAAATAAAACGGTCAAGGTAACGCCATGCCGCTGGGCGAGTAAAAATGGGCGCTAACAAACGCGCACCAAAACTTAAGCCAAAAAACCAAATAAATGATGCCAGTACGGCACCCGCGCCAAACCAAGGCCGATCGAAATCATCAAATTGAGTGCTAATGCTGCCGAGCAACACCACAGTATCAAGATACAAATGCGGATTAAGTAAACTGATCCCAAGCGTCGTCAGTACGGCTTTCTTAAATGTGTCCGCATTATCGGCCTGATCCATCTCAATGCCCTTAGCCACAAACGACGCCTTTAGCGCATTCGCACCATACCAAAGTAGAAACGCGGCGCCACCGAAACTCGCCACATGCTTAATAGTGGGAAACGACTCAATAATATGTCCTAGCCCCGCGACACCCGCAGTGATCATCAGCGCATCAATGATAGAGCAGAGCAAGGCAATCGGTAATGTGTACGAGCGCTTAATGCCTTGCTTGAGCACAAAGGCATTTTGCGCGCCCACAGCAATAATCAAACTGCCACCAATTCCCATACCCTGTATAAATGCCGCTTGCATAACCACCTCTCATGTTCGAAGAAGGCGCTAGCATAGTCAAAACAACAAAATTAATATAACTAATGTTTTTTATGTATCATAAGTAAAATTAATAACGGTCCAAACACACTCATTTGAGGATGACTATGCTGGAATACGCCAATCTCAAAGCGCTCGCCGTTGTGGTCTCGGAAGGCGGTTTCGATCGCGCCGCTAAAGTGCTGCACATTACTCAGTCAGCTGTATCACAGCGCATTCGACAACTTGAAGAAAAAGTCGGTCAGTCACTGCTTATTCGCTCCAATCCTGTGGTCGCAACGCCCACAGGTAAGCGCCTGTTGCGCCACTATTCACAGGTACAATTACTCGAGAGTGAATTAAGAGCCGAGATGGACGCCGACGATCCCAACCATCCAACCACAGTGCGCATCGCTGTGAATGCCGACAGTTTGGCCACGTGGTTTTTACCTGCGCTAGCAGGCATGTTCAGTCGCCACGCTTGGTTATTGGAATTAATTGTCGATGATGAGTCTTACACCCATCATCTATTGAAAAATGGTGAAGCGGTCGGATGTGTCACCACAACCGAAGTGCCGATGGCGGGTTGCAGCAGTGAGTTTTTAGGCACCATGGAATACCTATGTGTGGCTACGCCCGAATTTGCCGCGCGCTATTTTAGCGATCTGAGCGATACTCCATCATTTAGTGACACCTCGTCATTCAACGCCATCAACCAAGCTCAGTTAGCAAAGGCGCCAGCAGTGGTGTTCTCCACCAAAGATAAGCTGCACGAGAAGTTTCTCGCCCAGTATTTCAATATGACCCCAGGGCAATGGTGGCAACATACAATCCCCTCCTCAGAAAGCTTTTTAGAAGCGATTAACTTGAGTTTAGGTTATGGACTTGTTGGGCACTTACAAGCTAAACCATTAATCGATAAAGGGATACTGATTGAGATCACCCCTGAACGGCGCATGCGGGTGCCGCTGTTTTGGCAGCATTGGAATATCAAAGCAAAACAAACGACACTGGTTTACCGTGCCCTTGCGGCAACCGCGCAGCATAATTTGCTGCAGGCATAAAAAATCGGGCTCAAACCAAAGTTTGAGCCCGATGTTAAAAGTCTTAAATCTAATATCAAGTGAGTCTTAAGCACTCAGATTTGACATTTAAGAGTTAAGAGTTAAGAGTTAACTCACTCTTTATTAGCTCGCTCTTAACGCAGCAATACGTTTCTCTAATGGAGGATGACTCATCATCATTTCCGCCATTGAGCGTTTGCCGTTAATACCGAAGGCTGACATTTGTGCAGGCATTGCCGTACTTTCAGGGCCTTGGCGTAAACGCTCAAGCGCAGCAATCATCTTGCCTTTACCCGCTAAACGTGCCGCACCTTCATCGGCTTTGTACTCACGAATACGTGAGAAGTAAGCGACGATGATTGAAGCCAAGATACCGAATAGCATATCCAGTACGAAAACAACGGCCATGTAAGCGAACATACCTAAACCTTCGCCTTCTTCATCATTACTCGACACGAAGTTGTTGATAATACCAGCAACCACACGGGCCGCGAAGATCACGAACGTGTTCACCACACCTTGGATCAGTGTCAAGGTCACCATGTCACCGTTAGCAACGTGGCTCACTTCGTGGGCTAATACGCCTTCAATTTCATCTTGGCTCATGCCATATAACAGACCCGTGCTGACAGCCACTAATGAATTGTCTTTACTTGGACCAGTAGCAAACGCATTCATGTCAGGCGATTGATAAATCGCCACTTCTGGCATTTTAATCCCCGCTTGCTTAGCTTGACGGGCAACCGTCTCCACTAACCAACGTTCGGTACTGTCACGTGGGGTGGTGATGACTTCACAACCCATGGTCTTTTTCGCCATCCATTTTGAAATGGCTAAGCTGATAAAGGCCCCACCGAATCCAAAAATGGCAGCGAACACCAGCAGTCCACCCATAGTAGACGTGTTCACGCCTAGAATAGACATCACAATTGAGGCTACTAGCAACACAGCTAGGTTAGTCGCAATCAATAGAAATATACGCTTCATTTCAGCTCCTTTAGGGCAAGAATAGGCCATTTAACTTTGTTCAAAGACATAATATGTCCAAATCATCGAAATTCAAGTGGTAAAAGAAAAGAGTTTTTAAAATAGGTTATCTTTCTCGTATATAGACACTGCCTTTCATGGCCGAGAGTCTAGGGACAGTATATTAATCGAAACTTAAACTTATGCCCAAGCAACCTCAAGATACGAGTTTCATCGCGTTCTGAGAGCTTTAATTCAAGGCGCATCAATCACTGACTTTTGCATTGATGCAATACAGAAGTAGAATGCCCCGAACGCTCTATCTTGGTGGGGATAACTATCTTGAAAAACACCGCCGCTAGCCGTGCTAGAGCGCAATTCTGCTTTAACTCTCTATGTTTATCGGAATTAATCTTTGTTAACATACCAATACACTCCGAGATTTCAGGATACAAAATGACAATTAACGCCCTACTACTGAGCAGCTCTCGTGTCGGTGATACGCCTTATCTTGCCCACGCGATCTCTTTTATTAAACCGCTCACCGCCAACGCACAAAAATGGATTTTTATCCCCTATGCAGGGGTTAGCATGAGTTATGACACTTATTTAGCGTCTGTCGTGACTGGGTTAGCTGAGCTTGAACTCGATATTAGTGGTATTCATCAGCATCCAGACCCTAAACAAGCAATAAAAGATGCCGATGGAATTTTAATCGGTGGGGGTAACACCTTTCACCTGTTACACCAACTATATCATTATGATCTGGTCGCGCTTATTCGTGAGCAAGTCGCCCTTGGTAAACCTTATATCGGCTGGAGCGCGGGTTCAAACGTATCGGGACTGAGTATTCGCACCACTAATGATATGCCGATCATCGAACCGCCTTCGTTCAACGCATTAAACTTAGTGCCGTTCCAGCTCAATCCACACTATTCCAATTACCAAGCACCGGGCCACAATGGTGAAACCCGTGCCCAGCGATTATTAGAATTCACTAAAGTCGACCCATTAACCCCAGTGATCGGCATAGTTGAAGGCTCAGCTTTGTGGCGACAAGGAGACACACTATCACTCTTAGGTGACAAACCTGCGTATTTATTCTGTGGTGAGCAGCAAGAGATCCTAATTCCTGTGGGCAGTGACCTATCGCACTTACTCAAGTCCTAATATCCACGTTAGCATATCTAAATGGGCTCACAGTTAACACCGTGAGCCTGAATCACTCATTAGCAACAATTAAGATTAACCATTTGATATTGTAAGTTTTTAATTAACACTCTCGATTCAACTGCGCCAATTTTGTGTAAAAACGCCACTAAATTCAATGAGAACAGTGTTAGCTCAGCCAAGACAGTTTTTACTGCAGTACCAATTGCTATTACTTATCGTAAAATCACACCGCAAAGTATTGAGAACGGCACCTAAAATAGCGCCAAGCATAATTTATGTTACAAATATCTAGCTACGCAGGTAAAATTATCCCTCACCTCAGCTACTCGAATCCCACGACTGAGGATTTTATAGCAGACAAGTTATTAATATTTAGGGATTAGATAGACTGAAGCATACATTGTGCCTATGAATCAGCGTCATTTTAGTAAGGAGTTTCCATTTTGCGAATGAATCTTATGATGAATTACCCTACCGGTTATCCGGCATTACTCAAAAAACTACCTTTTGTCATCTTGACCGCCATCGTCTATGTCGTCGGCATAAACAACGTCAATGCCGCAGCGGCAGAGACAACACCAACGCCAGCACCAGAGAAGAAATCCAAAAAATTCTCCCAAGACACAGTTATTGAACTCGCTCAACAACTGTCGCAAAAGCCATTTAAAGAAGCGAAAAAAGCACCTAAAGAACTGGTTGATCTCGATTTCGCGACCTATGGCAAAATCAATTACCAAGAAAATGCCGCGATTTGGGGCGGAACGCCGACCAAATTTTCGGTACAACTTTTTGCTCCAGGCTTTCTCTATAAAAACCTTGTCGATATCGACGTGGTCGAAAACAGCAAAGCTATTCCAATTGAGCTAACAGAAGCTTCGTTCGATGTCCCTAACGACACCATTGAAAAACTCATCACTCAGGTGGGCCAATACGCGGGTGTGCGTTTACATTACCCTATCAATGATGATGAAATAAAAGATGAATTCATCATGTTTCAAGGTGCGAGCTATTTTCGCGTGCTCTCTAAAGGGCAAACCTATGGCTTGTCTAATCGTGGTTTAGCGATTGATGTCGCCCAGCCAAAAGGTGAAGAATATCCCCTGTTTAAGCGTTTCTGGGTCGAGCGCCCATCTAAATATCAGACGGCAATTGTGGTTCATGCTCTGCTAGATAGCCAAAGTGTCACTGGCGCCTATCGTTTTGGTATTTATCCCGGCGCACCATCACGTGTCGAAGTGGATGTAACCTTATTCCCACGCAAAGATATCCAGCATGTGGGTCTTGCACCGCTGACCTCTATGTTCCTCTTTGGCGGACTCGATAACTCAGATAAACCCGATTACCGCCCACAAGTACATAACTCCGACGGCCTACAAATCGATCGCGGTAATGGCGAACGCCTATGGCGCCCATTAAATAATCCTAACAAACTGCAGATCAGTGCTTTTGGCGATGAAGATATAAAGGGATTTGGTCTTATACAACGCCATCGTAAATTTGAAGACTATCAAGATCTGAGTGCAAACTATCAACTTCGACCTTCAGCATGGATTGAACCTCTCAATGATTGGGGCAAAGGCCAACTGGTGTTGCTTGAAATTCCCTCTAATGCTGAAACCAACGACAACATAGTTGCCTATTGGGAGCCGCAAGGCGGACTGAAAAAGGATCAGCCCTATAAATACTCCTATCGCATAACAGCCTCAAACGACAGCCCTTCTACGGCGTCAAAAGCACGTGTTGTCCGCAGTACTAAGGGGCAAGTGTTAGCAAAAGGCAAAGAATTACTTATCGATTTCAGTAACATCAAACCGCAAGATATTGATAAAATTATCATCGATGCCAGCATCAGCAAAGGTAAAATCCTGTCGTCTCGGATTGTCGCCCACCCGGACATCAATGGCGCTCGAGTATTTATCAGCTTCGAACCAGAAAGTACCAATGTAGCCGAACTGAGAATACAGCTTAAGAAAGACGATAAACCACTTGCAGCGACTTGGCTGTACCGCTGGAATAGCGATGATTGGCAATAAGCTGATATTCACTAGTATCATTGTCTAACAAACATAAACTGACTGAGTAAATGAATAAAAGCGCCAGTTTTTACTGGCGCTTTTTTATACCTAGGGTTTTATTTATAGGCTTACTATTTATAGGTTTTATCTCTAGCATAAATAGAACAAGCCAAGGCAAAAAACTCACGACCTGCTTTTCAGCAAACATAATCCCATACCTTATCGCTCGACTTCTCTGCCAGCATAACTACAGGCTTACTTCAAAATGACACTATCACTTAAAACATAGCACTATTGTGTGATTTTAGGGTTATTAGCCTCTCCTGATGTGCGTCGCCGCAAGGACCTCTACTAACTAAAGTAAGCAGTACGTTAAGTGTGTCAGTCAAGTTTGACCTTAACCCCCTCACGAAGAATGCCGACTAAAAGTAGAAATCTAAATGCAAAAAAGCCTCGATATAAATATCGAGGCTTTTTCTTTTTTGGTACCCGAGGCCAGACTTGAACTGGCACGCTGTTACCAGCGAGGGATTTTAAATCCCTTGTGTCTACCGATTCCACCACTCGGGCAAACGCTGAATATTAATGACGGGAATCATGTCAAAAATATTATTAACTCTAAATAATTAACGCTTTACACTAATAAATCTATTTAATAAAGCCTATTGACGATTCGGACTTTATTTTTACCATCACTATCAAAATAATGGTACCCGAGGCCAGACTTGAACTGGCACGCTGTTACCAGCGAGGGATTTTAAATCCCTTGTGTCTACCGATTCCACCACTCGGGCAAACTCTTGATATTAACGACGGGAATCGTGTCATTAATACTTTAATCTATGGAGGCGCGACCCGGAGTCGAACCGAGATCGACGGATTTGCAATCCGCAGCATAGCCATTCTGCCATCGCGCCATAGTTGCTAACTCATGTTGATAGAATTAGGCTTTAAAAATATTGGAGCGACATATCGGGTTCGAACCGATGACCTATACCTTGGCAAGGTATCGCTCTACCAACTGAGCTAATGTCGCATCTTGTTTTACTATTCACTCAGATAAACAAAGCATTTCACTTTATTACCTAGCTAATATCAAACATCAATATTGGGTATCGTTAAGACTTTGTTTGCAGACTTTGTTTGCAGACTTTGTTTGCACATTGCCTCTTGTCTACGGGGTGGCATTCTACCGATTTACCACCCAGTGTCAACCGCTGTTTTATCGATAACTTACTGCTTGCACACTAAATAATCTCTTTGATTTTTTATTGCACTATTCAGCGGTAAGATCTTTCCAAGCGGCTAAAATGTAACTCATCATTGACCAAAACGTTAATACAGCGGCGATATATAACAGTACAAATGCGGCATTAGTCATTAAAGGATTGTATTGCCAAATCAGCCCAATAATTGCCACCATTTGCGCAGCCGTCTTATATTTACCAATCCAAGACACGGCGACAGTACCACGTTTACCAATTTCAGCCATCCATTCCCTCAACGCTGAAATGACAATCTCGCGACCTATCATAAACAGGGCGGGCAACGTCAGCCAGATATTCGCGTATTGATCGACCAACAAAACTAAAGCTGTAATCACCATCAACTTATCAGCGACTGGGTCAAGAAAAGCGCCAAAACGAGTTAATTGTTTCAATTTACGGGCAGCATAACCATCTAATGCATCCGTTAACGCCGCAAGCCAAAAGGTAAATGCGGCAACAAAAGGGGTCCAGTCATAGGGTAAATAAAACAGCACCACAAAAATGGGCAGTAAAAAAAGCCTGAAAAGAGTTAATGCTATAGGTAAGTTAAACGGCATGATCAAACCAGTTAGTCAAAAGCAGCGCCAATCTTGCCTTAATTTTATCACCCTCGCAATGCATCATGAATGGTTTGTGCCATTTCTATGCTGATCCCTGGTACTTTGACTAATTCCGCCACACTTGCCCCTTTCACTTCCTGTAAGCCTCCTAAATGCTGTAACAAAGCTTTACGACGTTTAGGACCAATACCAGGGATAGATTCCAGTGTTGAAGTATTACGGGTTTTCTGGCGACGGTTACGGTGGCCAGTGATTGCAAATCGATGGGATTCATCACGAATATGTTGGATAAGGTGCAGTGCTGGCGAATCCCCTTCGAGGGAAAAGCTAGTTTCGGTATCCCCTAAGATCAAGGTTTCAAGCCCAGGTTTACGGCCCTCACCTTTCGCCACCCCAATAAGCTGCGGCGCTTTATCCAAATGAACAAACTTTTCATCCACTATCTTTTGGGCAATACGCAACTGCCCTAGTCCACCATCAATAAACAGAATGTCAGGGATTTTGCCGCCCGCTTCAATTTTATCGAAACGTCGGCTCACCGCTTGCTTCATCGCCGCATAATCATCACCCGGCGTAATACCGTCAATATTATAACGACGATACTCGCCTTTATGCGGCCCTTCTCGATTAAACACCACACAGGAGGCAACGGTGCTCTCCCCCATGGTATGACTGATATCGAAACATTCCATCCGCTGGATAGGCCCACTCAACTCTAAGATTTCTTCGAGTAACACAAAACGCTGTTCGACGGTGTTCTTATGGGACAGGCGCGTAACCACTGCATTCGTCGCATTGGTCACGGCTAAACGTAAGAAGCTCGCCCTGTCGGCGCGAACATTGGTCTTAATCGAAAACTTTTTATCTAGCGCCTCTGAAATCGCCGCTTCAAGTTCATGTAATTCTTCAAAATTATGGCTAATCACCACTTCTTTTGGAATAGTGCGTTGAATATCTGCATTTAAATAAAACTGTAGGATAAAGGAGCGTAGCACCTCATCCATATCAGTTTGGGCTGGCACTGAAGGATAATAACTACGACTGCCAAAAATTTTACCTTCGCGGATAAATAGCAGGTGGAAACAGGCGATGCCTGACGCATAATGCACCCCAATAACATCCATATCGCCTTTATTATTAGAGACTTCCTGTTGCTCGGCAACTTTACGCAGCGCCATGATCTGATCGCGAAATCGTGCAGCCTGTTCATAGGCCTGCTGCTCGGCCGCAAGTTCCATTTTATCAACCAAGGCGCTGATCACTTGCTGATCTTTCCCCTTTAAAAACAGGCTGGCTAATTTCACTTGCTCATCATAATCAGCGTTACTTACTTTGCCCACGCAGGGCGCGCTACAGCGAGACAGTTGATATTGCAAACAAGGGCGTGAGCGCGATTTGTAGTAAAGATCGTCACATTGACGAATAGGAAACAGCTTCTGCATCAAATGTAGGCTTTCACGCACAGCACCGCCATTGGGATAAGGACCAAAATAGTGGCCTTTTTCCCGCTGCGGACCACGATGATAGGCAAGCCTTGGGTGCTCATGCTGGCTTAATAAGATGTAAGGGTAAGATTTGTCATCACGCAACAACACATTGTATTTTGGCATGTATTGCTTGATGTAATCATTCTCAAGCAACAGAGCATCTGTTTCACTGTGGGTCAGCGTCACATCAATATGGTGAATATGTGAAACTAAGGCTTGGGTCTTAACATTACCGAGGTTTTTACGAAAATACGAGGTGAGCCGTTTTTTAAGATCTTTGGCTTTACCCACATAAATGACGTCATTTTTGACGTCATACATGCGATAAACCCCAGCGGAGGATGAAACAGTACGTAAGAAACTTTGGGCGTTAAATTCATTAGACATCATTCACACCCACAGTTTTGGAGACTTAACACAAACAACATAGGAACATATAACCCAAGAACTCGCTAGATTAAAGTCATCGACCAACGCAATCCACTTCCCATTAAAAATGGCCAGCATCCAACATCTTATAGCGAATAGCTAACCGCGTTAGTTCGACATCACCACTGATCCCCAGCTTAGCAAATAAACGATAACGGTAACTGTTAACGGTTTTAGGACTTAAGTTCAGTTGCTCAGAAATATCGTTAACCTTCTCGCCATTGGTGATCATCAACATGATCTGTAACTCGCGCTCGGACAAAGACTTAAACGGGTTTTCATCGGCAGGATTAAACTGACTCAGCGCCATCTGTTGGGCAATTTCTGGGGACAAATAACGTTGTCCGCGAGAGACCTGACGTATCGCTTGCAATACTTCCGGCGGCGTCGCTCCTTTTGTTAAATAGCCCGAAGCACCAGCCTGCATCACCTTACTTGGGAACGGATCTTCCGTGTGTACAGTTAATACAATAATTTTTGCATGGGGTTGATATCGTAAAATTTTTCGAGTGGCTTCCAATCCGCCCATCCCAGGCATATTCATATCCATTAAGATCACATCCGCTTCATTTTGGCGAGCCCACTGCACAGCAGTCTCACCATCAGGGGCTTCGCCCACGACTTTGATCCCACGTTCATCTTCCAAGATGCGGCGGATCCCAGTTCTCACAAGCTCATGATCGTCAACCAAATATATCGAAATCAACTTAACCCACCTTTTACAATTTACAGCTCGATCCGTGTGTTAGAAAAAGCAACATGGCAAACGGATAACGAGTTCATAGGGCTAATTTAGCCCAACAACCCCATTTCGCAAAGCATAAATTCAACATTGTTAACTAGATGATATTTAAAGGAAGGATTCCAGAATAGCATACCAATAAAAAGCGTTTAAAAACGAAGCAATAACCCCAGAATGACCAGCCTAAAATCCCTGTTAAATCGATATCAAAATATCCAGCAAATATAGACAATTTTTCAGTTCAAGAAAAACAAAAGGCCATCATTACTGATAGCCTTTCACGTGAAAATAGCAGAAGAGATACGCTTAGAATGGAGAACCCTAGTTCAAATTTCACATACAAAAAAGGCCATGAATAAACATGGCCTTTTTTGTAAAAATATGGCGGAGGAGCAGGGATTTGAACCCTGGGTGGGCTATAAACCCACGCCGGTTTTCAAGACCGGTGCATTAAACCACTCTGCCACCCCTCCGAACGAGCGAGATAATAGCTATCTCTGTCGCCACTGTAAACTTAAATTTATGGTTAATAGTGTTGATTGACTATTTCATATTCACTTAAATCGAAAGCCGTGAACAACAAAGGGCTTAGGATGAGGAACCTTGGTTCAAATTGCACGAACAAAAAAGGCCATCATTACTGATGACCTTTCCCGTGAATATGGCGGAGGAGCTGCGCTTCAAATCAAGAACCCAAGAGTTCAAACATATTTAGTCAAAATGCCGCTAATTGCTTAGCGGCATTTTGACTAAATATGTCGCAGGAGCTGAACTTAGAATGAGGAACCTTAGTTCAAATTAAACAAACAAAAAAGGCCATCATTACTGATGACCTTTCCCGTGAATATAGCGGAGGAGCTGCGCTTCAAATCAAGAACCCAAGGGTTCAAACGGTATGAATGCAAAATGCCGCTAATTGCTTAGCAACATTTTGACTAAATATGCCGCAGGAGCTGAACTTAGAATGAGGAACCTTGGTTCAAATTGCACAAACAAAAAAGGCCATCATTACTGATGGCCTTTCTCGTAAATATGGCGGAGGAGCAGGGATTTGAACCCTGGGTGGGCTATAAACCCACGCCGGTTTTCAAGACCGGTGCATTAAACCACTCTGCCACCCCTCCGAACGAGCGAGATAATAGCTATCTACTACTCTGCTGTAAACCCTTAATTTAAAGAAACAATCTACATGGTCAATCTACATCCAATCCGCTTAAAAATATCGCGTTATTCAACTTATCTTTGAATCCCTTATCAGTTGAAGCGCCATTTTAAGGTGGCACACTTCACACTATATTAAGACTAAGCTCGATTGATATTGATTAAACGGTCAGATAGTTTCTGCATCTCAAGGCTTAACACATCAAGCGCCGTTGCATCGAGGGAGTTATCTTCACTAATGCTATTTATTCGCACTGCCAACTCATTAATCTCTTGAGTGACTTGGCTTTGCTGCTGAGCAGCTAACGCGATTTGTTGGGCACGCTGTGAAATATCATCGAAACTTTGTACGGTACTCGATAGAGAATTGGCAGCGCCCTCGGCCTCCGCAACCGCATGGACAGTGCGGGACTCCCCAGCTTGCATTGCTTGCACAGCGAGGCGCGAAGCCGATTGCAAAGCGTTAATCATGGTACTAATTTCATTGGCGGAATCTTGAGTTCGCCCCGCAAGGGTTCGAACTTCATCAGCAACGACTGCAAAACCACGACCCTGATCGCCCGCTCTAGCTGCCTCAATTGCCGCATTGAGAGCGAGCAAATTAGTCTGCTCAGAAATCGCCTTAATCACATCTAATACAGCACCCACCTTTTGACTGTCTTGGGCCAATTGGGATATAACCTTAGTTGCGTTGGCAATTTCTCCTGATAATGCCTCAATAGAAGTATTGCTGGCTGCAACACGGGTTTGCCCTTCTCGCACTACAATCAAAGACGATTGCGCAGTTGCAGCACAATCATTGGTATTATTCGCGACTTCCATGGCGCTTGAAGACATTTGCGTTATCGCAGCGGCTAATTGTGCACTCTCCAGCCGCTGTTGCTCTGCGCGCTGAGCTAACTTACGGCTAAGTCCGCTTAATTGCGTTGCCTCAAATTGAATTTTCTTCGCTTCTTGAGTGATCAGATCTAACATTGCCCTTAACGTCCCTGCATAGGTGTTTACGGCTCGGCGCAAAGCGCCAATCTCATCATCCCGCTGAATTTGCAGCTCAACATTCGCCCCCAAACTACCGCTCCCAAGGGAAGCAATTTGATCTGTGGTTTCCTCAAGTTGCGCCAACAGTTTTTTACCCGATAACCAAGCCAGAGAAAGTAAAATGGTGAGCAATGGTAATAAAAACAATAAAATATCAAAGGTTAGCTCACGGGCAAGCCCTGTAACTCGCGTTTTAGGCGTCACAAGGCCAATCACCCATCCGGTATCAGGCATCACAAAAAGGCTCACTTCACTCGCCTGATTAAGTCTTCCATCCTTATTTAAGCTTACAGACACCACTTTGTTGATTGAGGTTTGCTTAAGTGCAGTTTCAACGGGGGCAAGCCAAGGTAACTGCGCGACGATATCCGTAAAACGTAACATAGTGTCGGACTTATTCGTTTCAGGAAAATGTAAGATATTACCCGCTTGGTCTAAAGCGAAAGCATAACCGTCAGTTACATTGCCATGTTCTGTTAAAAATTTGGCTAAATCATCAAGTTTTAAATCTATCGTTGCGACCCCAGCAAATGTCCCCGTGAGACGATATGGCACACTGCATGTCACCATAGCCACCTTTGTAACCGGATCTTGATAAGCCTCTGACCATAAACATTGAGATACTGAGCTAGTCCGCGCGCCCGTATACCAAGGATCATTATGATACCCAGGGCCAGATGGCGCATTATAGTCATCCGAATAAGCCAGTAGATTATCGCTACCACGGGCCCAGAAAAAACTGTGGCGGACACTCCCAGCGACGAATTTATCTGGCTCAGGCCAGATCCCACCCCCAGCAATAGTGAGATCGCCATTGTTATCAATTAGATTAGGTAAAGAATTAAGATAAAGAGCTTGCTCGTGGGGCAACACTTCGGCGAGGTGTGCAAGGCTTAAAGTAATCCCCTCAATGCTTGCCAACTTAAGGGCGAGTTGCCTTACGATACTGCTACCCGTTTGCTCAATTAACTCTTGACTCGCCGCCACCACTCGAGGCTGCCCTCGAAGTGACATAACACCAAAAACCGCGAGCCCGGTCAGTAGAAGCAGCACTACACTGCCCATTGTGAGCCGCTGCGAAATACGTGTAGGTAACAACATAGCTTTCTCTACTTAAAATAAGTCACCCAGATGGGAGAATTGCTCGGCCGTATGATCCAAGACTGTCGAGAATCATACGTCGCACCATCCTAGTGCAAATTTTAAAGGCCATAAAAACCATTAACTTGGCCACAAACTTAGTGTAGACCATAAATGAGAAGCGCGGATAAAAAAGCCCATCATTACTGATGGCCTTTCTCGTGAATATGGCGGAGGAGCTCCGCTTCAAATCAGGAACCCAAGGGTTCAAATTGCACAAACAAAAAGGCCATCATTACTGATGGCCTTTCTAGTGAATATGGCGCAGGAGCTGCACTTCAAATCAGGAACCCAAGGGTTCAAACTGTATAAATGCAAAAAGCCGCTAATTGCTTAGCGGCTTTTTGACTAAATATGGCGGAGGAGCAGGGATTTGAACCCTGGGTGGGCTATAAACCCACGCCGGTTTTCAAGACCGGTGCATTAAACCACTCTGCCACCCCTCCGAACGCCGAAAATAGTATAAGTATACCGCTAACTTGTAAACCTCAATTTTTAAATATCGAGTCAAATGCTCAACTTATGTTCACCCCGATGTTTTTTACAACAAATACATGACCAGTTTCAACGAATAATCGAGTAAACAGACGTAAAAACACCTATACAGTGAGAGACTTGTCGTCTTGGTATGGTAAAATCACTGCAACTTTTCACGGTAAATGCTTATATGAATTCACTCTTGATACCCACGTCTTCACTCGCACCTGAATTTAGCCTGCCAACCCTTCCCGAAACGGCTGACAATCTAAGCGCATTACTCTTAGGACAAGAGCGTGCTGTGGATGCGTTTAAACTCCACCAAGCTATTGTCGATCAGCACTTGTATCTAGCTGATTTCCCGAGCATTGACCGCCAATTAATGATCCAAGCCTGTATTGATAGCCTAGCGCCGTTATCTCCAGCTTATTTAGTGGCAACACGCCCGACTGATAAAGCGGTAACATTTCAGTGGCAATCAGAGAAACCACTAGAAAATCAGGTCAGTATTGCCGAAAAAACGACTCGCTATCGCTACCTCAGTGGTAATATTCGCCGTGTAGACCTCATTGGCCGTATGGCACAAACAGGAACAACAAGCCAGTATCAAGCTGGTGCTCTGGCCGAATGTCATTATGTATTTATTTGCGCCGAGTCACTTTGGAAACGTGAAGGTTTATGGGAATTAGTGATGCAAATCCTAACCCATAAAGCGTATCAGATTAGCAATAACTTAAGTCCTATCCCGCTCAATTGTAAAATTGTCCTTATCGGTGCAGGAATGATTTATAGCCAAGTCAGAACTGAGGATTGGCAATTTCAACGTCACTTTACCCTACTAGCAGAACTCGCTAGCGAAATCGACTTGGTCCGCTATACAGAGTCACAATACGTCGCATGGTTGCAAGCGGTTGCACAAAGTGTCGAGGTCACTCTAGAACAATCAAGCCTAGCGCCACTTTTTCGTTATAGTGCACGGTTAACCGAACATCAGCGCCGCCTCAGTTTGTCTATGCTCGAGTTTGCCCAACTGATGGTACAAGCTAAAGCCTATTGTGGTAAACCGAGTATCAATGCGAGCAGTATTGAGCTCGCGTTAGCCCAAGCCAACTATCGTCATAACAGCTCGGAAGAGTATTCAGGTCAAAGCTTCGATGACAACTTCATAAATCTGCCAACTTCGGGTGCTATGGTAGGTCAGATCAATGGCTTAACTGTCATTGATGCCATCGATTACAGTTATGGTGAGCCTGCGCGGATCACGGCATCTGTTCACTATGGTGATGGTGAAGTCGCCGATATCGAAAGAAAATCTGAACTTGGTGGCAATATACATGCCAAAGGAATGATGATCCTTTCTGCCTGCTTGTACCGTATCTTTGGGCGAGATGCACCATTACACCTAAATGCCAATATCGTTTTCGAGCAATCCTATCAAGAAATTGATGGTGATAGCGCATCACTCGCCGAATACTGCTGTTTGATGTCAGCGATTGCCGAACAACCCATTATTCAGTCACTGGCAATAACTGGTGCATTGGATCAATTTGGTAATGTGCAAGCGATTGGTGGCATCAACGAGAAAATTGAAGGCTTTTTTAATCTGTGTGAACGTCGTGGTCTCACGGGAGAACAAGGCGTCATCATGCCCAAATCGAACGTGTTACAGCTTAACCTCAATCCCAAAGTGATTACAGCTGTAGGCAAAGGCTTATTTCACCTCTATGCAATCGAGCATATGGACCAAGCTGTTGAGCTATTAATGCAAATGCCTGCGGGTGTAGCCGATGAAGATAATGATTTTCCACATGATTCATTATACGGCCTTGTGCAGGAACGATTAGACAAGCTCGCAGGAAATGGCGAGGAGGAAATCGGCATAATCACGAGATTACTCGCAAAATTGGGATTTTTTCGCCGCTAATTAGCTGATCGGAGTTGTTTAGCTTACACGTGTTCGCTAATCTTGGCGACTCTTATTGCTGGAGTAGTAAAACAATGAACAAAGCAAACAGTTTCAATAAAGAAGAACTCATCGCCTGTGGCCATGGGAAATTATTTGGTCCAAACTCACCTCGTCTGCCTGTCGATAACATGCTGATGATAGATAGAATCGTTACTATCAATGATAATGGCGGTGAGTTTGGCAAAGGTGAAATTGTCGCTGAACTCGATATTAATCCAGACTTATGGTTTTTTGACTGCCACTTTATTACCGACCCGGTAATGCCTGGCTGTTTAGGGCTTGATGCCATGTGGCAACTCGTTGGCTTCTATTTAGGCTGGGAAGGCGCAGAAGGCAAAGGACGTGCTCTGGGTGTAGGTGAAGTAAAGTTTACTGGTCAAGTATTACCAGGCGCTAAGAAAGTCACTTATAAACTCAATATCAAGCGTACTATTCACCGTAAACTGGTGATGGGTATTGCCGATGCAATCCTTGAAGTTGATGGCCGTCAAATCTACAGTGCAACCGATCTTAAAGTCGGTGTCTTTAGCGATACGTCTACATTCTGATCAGTCTTACTCCAATACACTGAAGATATCAGTACTGCAGATATAAAAATGCCCTCATCTGAGGGCAATATGCTGCATTACTTTGCTTGTTCTGGGCTATTTAATTAATGAGTAAAACTCAATTATTTATTAAATAACCCATTAACTCGGCCATCCACACCTTCACGCCAACCGCCTAACCACTGCGATCGCGAATCAAGATTTGCATATGGACAGAGCTCCTTAGAGCGTCCACCAACCCCAGCTTGGAATCCTTTTGAAAAAGCTCTGTCTAAACGATCTCGTTTTTGTCTTTTCATGCAAGCGTCCTCTGTTCTACATAAAATAGAAGCAAAAGCTTCACCCATAGAAATAGTGCTTTTTGACGCCAAGATCAATCAAAAAATCGGCTATTATACTGACTATTTATTAAACTATTGAGATCTTAGCTAAAAAAAATCGAGGCATTTCGCCTCAATTTTTCTAGTCTGAATTGAAGCTTAAAACTTAACGAATTCGACGACGGAACCACACCAATGGCAAGGCAAATAACCAAGCTAACGTTGCCGCACCAGAACGCTCAAAATTACCGGTATCGGTGCTATCTTCAACAGTACAAGCTTCACCACTGGTAGCCGGTTTAAGTACAACCATACGTGGAACATAAGCCGTTACAGGCTCGCCACTACCACTCAGCTCAAATAGCGGTAAGCCATTTTCACCAATAACTATGTTGCCATCTTTATCAAATTGATAAGAAGGTTTACGAATAAAAGCCGTACCTACGATAGTGCCATCTTCGTTGATACTCGTACCTTCAACCACTAAAATATCAGCGTTATATTGAAGAATTTTACCCGAGCCATCTTGAACTTCGACCTGATGACGTGCCCAGCTACCGTCGTTTGATTTTTCATAACCCTTAGACTCGCAGGTCAGCAATTTATTGATATTGCTAAACTCACCCGTCGACTTCTCATACAGGAAACCCGCTTTGGGGCGTGGCTTCTCTTTATCGTAAGTCGTTTCAACGTAACCAACTACTTGACCTTTATTATTAATATCCTTGGGTTTACTCGAAAGATCCGTTGCCGTTGAGGCAAAATCATTAGGGGTTACATAGCCAACATCGGGTGTATTAGTATCAAAATAGAAAAACTTGTCGCGCAAATAACCTTGAATATAGCTACGATAACTACCAACAAGAATACCACTATCATTGATGTCATAGGCAATGGAACTTGAAATCGATTCGCCCATTGGGATCCAGTGGTATTTATAATTACCTTCGGCATCCTTAGCCCAATAAGCCGCATCTTGGTGCAACTTATCTGTATTGTTATTACGATAAACGTGCGAACGACCAACAACCACGCCGTTATCATTCACGCCGAGCGCCTGAGCAGTAAAGGTTAAAGTGTTATCAGCTTTAGGCGTTAACCCTAAAGGCAACTCAATTCCCGTAGCGATATTATTGTCGATTTGCCATACATAGGCACGGGTCTGGTACTGAATGTTACGCGTACCCGTTGTATTCGGATATTGCTCACGTTGTACACAAATATCCAACGGCAAAGTATTATCCGAGCCTAAACAATAATTAACACGATCACTACCATATTTACTGATAGCAGTACTGGCATAACCAGCCACTAAGTTATTATTATTAATAGCTGTAGCAGCAGACCATCCACCTAACTCTGCGGTTTTAGTCTTATCAGCATTAACAAATTGCGTGTAAGGAGGAACTAATGGAATTTCAGTGCTACCCACTTTTACAACACCGCGGAACTCATAGTCGCGGTAATACCAATAATCATCGGTAACATCAGTAGTGGCAGTGTTCTGTGTTTTCTTTTCAGGCGCAGTCATGCTGCCCACTTTAATACCGGCATCATTAATACCGTAATAAAAGGTATCAACAGAGTTAATCACAGCAGTATCATTTGGCGGTGTAGTACCATTAATGCTGTCGAATGTCGGTAACCAAGCCCCAGCTGCACCATTTTCTGCAGCAATAAAAGCAAAGTTATTTGCAACAATAGCAGCGGTAATAGAATAAGTAATGGTTTCTTCTGGTGCGATACCGTCGGCAACATCAATCACACCGCCTTCGACATCTGAACTGCTGAGTTTTTTCTTACCCTTTGAAATACCGACTAATTCACCACTAGCATTTACACCTAAAGCATAACCGTTACGAGTGCCTTCAAGCGTGCCCTGCAGGTCATAATTATCGATATTAACGATTTCATAGACAGGTGCAGCATGGGCACTGTTTAATACACCAAGGACACCTAAGGCAACCAAGGAAAGGGCTTTATCCAACTTTGACTTCATTAATTCTATTCCCATTTTTATTATTGGTTTACTTCAGTGACTCAAGCTCTTCCCAACGCTCGAAGCAAACTTCCAATTGCTTTTCTTTATCAGCCAACTGACTCAATACCTGATTGACTTTATCCTGCGCCTGACTATAAAAGTCTGAATGTCCAATAGTGGTCTGCAATGCGAGAATTTCTGCCTCCAATTGCTCCATCACATTAGGTAGCGACTCTAACTCACGCTGTAGCTTATACGACAGTTTTTTTACCGCTTTCACAGGTTCTGCAGTTTTAACTTCAACGGGTTTAGTTTCAACCGCAGGAGCTTCGACCGCCTTTTGTGAACTAGGTTCCTCAGAATAAAACTTTGCCCCTTGGTTCACGGCATCTTGATAACCACCTACATACTCGCTCCAATGGCCATTACCCGCATACCACCAGCTACTGGTCACAGTATTGTCGATAAATGCCCTATCATGGCTCACTAGCAACAACGTACCTTGGTATTCAGTGAGCAACGACTCTAGCAATTCTAAGGTCTCAATATCAAGATCGTTAGTTGGCTCATCGAGAATGATTAAGTTTGCAGGGCGAATTAATAACTTAGCCAATAACAAACGGTTCTTCTCACCACCCGACAGCGCTTTCACTGGCGTTCTGGCACGCATAGGCGAGAACAAGAAGTCCTGCAAATAACTTAAAATGTGGCGGTCTTGACCATTGATCGTGATGGTCTTTTTACCTTCACCAACGTTATCTTCAACGGTTTGCTCAGGATCTAACGCTTCACGATATTGGTCGAAATAAGCGATTTCTAACTTAGTACCGACTTTAATTTCGCCCGATTGCGGTTGCAGCTTCTCGATTAACAGCTTGATCAAGGTTGATTTACCACAACCGTTTGGCCCAATCAGCGCAATACGGTCACCGCGGATAACCGTCGTATTAAAGTTTTTAACCAGATTTTTATCGGGCAGATTGAAGTTAAGATCGGTCACATCAAAGACTAACTTACCAGAACGTTCAGTATCCGATACTGCCATTTTAGCATTGCCTTGACGATTCAGACGTTCACTTCGCTCTTCACGTAACGCCTTAAGTGCGCGAACTCGACCTTCGTTACGGGTACGTCTGGCTTTCACGCCTTGACGGATCCACACTTCTTCATCGGCGAGACGCTTGTCAAACAAGGCATTTTTCTCGGCTTCGACGCGCAGCCATTCTTGCTTACCATCAAGATACATTTGATAGTTGCCCGGCCATGAGGTCACCACACCACGGTCTAAATCGACAATCCGCGTCGCCATACGGGCAATAAAGCCCCTATCGTGGCTGATAAAGACGATAGCGCCTTGATAATCGAGTAAAAACTTTTCAAGCCACTCGATAGTGTCTATGTCTAAGTGGTTGGTCGGTTCATCAAGTAACAACAGATCTGGCTCGCTCACCAGTGCTCTGGCTAACGCCACTTTACGCTGCCAACCACCCGATAACTCGCTCAAGGATTTGTCAGGATCGAGTCCTAATAATTCGCAGTTTTGTTGGATACGAGAATCTAGCTGCCATCCATTATAGTGGTCTAAGGTTTCTTGCAGACCTTGCATTTCATTCAGCATACGATCCATTTGCTCGGGATCGGCATGGGCCACATCGTGGGACAATTGATGATAACGCTCAAGCGCCTCGCCCACTTCCTTTAATCCCGCAGCAATATAAGCGTATACCGTGCCTTGCTCAGCCTTTGGCGGATCTTGTTGTAGACGGCTAACGGTCACATTACCAGCGATGTTGAATTCGCCTTCATCCAGCAGTACATCACCAGATAACACTTTTAATAAACTCGACTTGCCAGCACCATTACGGCCAACAATACACACGCGCTCGCCGCGTTGAATAGTAAAATCCGCTTTTTGTAACAACGGAGTGTAACCATAGGCTAAAGAGCCACTATTGATACGAACCAGACTCAAACTAAGCTCCTGTAAACTCTTGTAATTGCGTTGCGTTAAATGGCCAATGTAATTCTCTACCATCCCAAGCTTTAAGCACAGGGATCGATACGCCATAACGCTGCGCGAGGTATTCATCGTCACAAATATCTATGGCCCGATAGCCAATGTCAGCCGCGTCCAGTAAGGCCGCGGCCAGTTCACACAGATGACATCCCTCTGTGTGATATAGCAGATAATGCCTGTTATCTAATTCTGCTTGAGTCAACTCAGGCATGGGTGATAAGCCAAGTATTATGAATATGTGGATTACGTTTGTAGTCCATAGGCAAAGTCACGTCATCAATGTTCTTCACATTAATGTTCATCTTTGTCAGCGCCTCTATGTCCATCTTAAACTTACGTTTATTGTTAGAGAACACTAGCTCGCCCGTTGGGCTTAGCAGTTTCACTAAGGATGCCAGTAAGTTCACATGGTCTCTCTGCACATCGAATGAATCTTCCATCCGCTTAGAATTTGAGAAGGTCGGCGGATCGATAAAAATCAGATCGTACTGTTCACGGCAATCACGGATCCACTGCATGCAGTCAGATTGAACAAACTCATACTGCTTACCTTGCAGTCCATTGAGTGCAAAGTTGTCCTTCGCCCAAGCAATATAGGTATTGGACATATCCACCGTTATCACCGATTTAGCCCCACCGAGCGCCGCATGCACAGAAGCAGAACCTGTGTAAGAGAACAGGTTAAGTACACGGCGTCCCTTAGATTTTTGACCGACTAAACGGCGTGTCAATCTGTGATCGAGGAATAAACCTGTATCCAAATAACCGGTTAAGTTCAGTTTGAACTTAGCGCCATATTCGGTAGTGATAAGCTCTAACTTACGCTCATCCAGCTTTTGATACTGACTCGTGCCCTTTTGACGCTCACGGGTCTTCATGATCATCTTGTTCGGATTGATACCAATGGCCGACGGCAGTGCTAACAAAACATCGCTTAAACGACGCTTGGTTACGGCTTCAGGTATAGTTGCTGGCGCCATATATTCTTGAATAATCACGTAATCTAAGTATTTATCTACTGCGACGTTATATTCAGGAATGTCGGCATCATAAATACGATAGCTGTCGATGCCTTCTTTCTTCGCCCATTTCTCTAATAACTTGGCATTTTTCTTAATGCGGTTAGCAAATGCAGGGGCGATATCGGCAATGTCGACGCCGTCTGGCAGCACTGGTGTATCACGACGCGTACTGGTCGCATGCAAGGTATAAATGTTAAAGGCACATTCTAGGGCACCGTTGAACATCTTCATCTGTTTGTCGGCTTTAAGCTTAAGTGATGATACAAGCTCGATATCACTACACAGCATGGCCACTTTCCAGCCGCCAAACTCTTTCTTAAACTTGTCACCTAGCTGATAGTAAAGCTGCAATAACTCAGACACATTGCCTAAACGTTCACCATAAGGTGGGTTAGTGATCAAATATCCACTTTCTGCAGGCGGCGTTATCGTCAACGCATCTGCAACTTGAAACTCGATTAACTCGAGTACACCGGCATTTTCGGCGTTACGTTTGGCTAACGCGACTAAGCGCGAATCGATATCTGAGCCGTAAAATTTAATCTCACAACGTTTCACGCCTAGTGAGGCACGCGCTTTTGCTTCTTCAACAATTTCTTGCCACACAGCTTTATCATGACGACGCCAATGTTCAAACCCAAAACGGCTACGCTGTAAGCCTGGTGCAATATCGGCCGCCATTAAAGCCGCTTCAATCAGCACAGTTCCACTACCACAGAAAGGATCGAGCAAGGTCGAAGGCGCTGCTTGCCAGCCACTGCGTACTAACATGTTGGCGGCTAAGTTTTCCTTCAGAGGCGCTTCACCAGTAGTAGAACGATAGCCACGTTGATGCAATGATGGACCAGAGAAGTTCATCGCAATCGTGATTACGCCATTACGAAAATGGGCATCAACTTTAAAGTCAGCATCGACGCGTGACACATTTGGGCGCTCAACGTCATCGTCCCGAAATCTATCCACAACCGCGTCTTTAATCTTGAGTGCGCCGAACTGTGTGTTATTAATAAAACCACCCGTACCATGAAAATCGATACTAAAAGTGCTTTTATTGGAAAAATGCGCCGGCCAATCGACGCAATAGGCGGCATTATAAAGTTGCTCTGCCGACTCGCAGCTGCCTTTATAGATAACCAACACGATACGGCTGGCTAAACGTGTCCATAAAGTAATCCGATACGCTAAAGCTAAGGGGGCAGTGAAATACACACCAGCAACACTCTCTTTTACTTCAGTCGCACCAAATTCTGTCAGCTCTTGGGCTAAGCTATATTCAAAGCCCTTAGGGGCGGCGGCAAAAAAATTAAGCATGGGATAATCAGTACGCAGTCAAAATCAAAGCGACATTATACCTGCTCGAATACATAAAAGATAAACAGTTATTAGCCGAAACCTCATTTAGTCTCATCCTCGACCTAAGATAATCAACGAAAAATCCCTAACTTATGTTTAAATTGTATGAAAGCCCCCCACTCCGCTTTATATTTAAGCGTTCACCACCTTTTTCGATCTTCGTCCTTGCAATGCCAAGGCGCTGCCGTTATAGTCTGCCCCGCTTTGAAGACGGACGCGGGATGGAGCAGCATGGTAGCTCGTCGGGCTCATAACCCGAAGGTCGTAGGTTCAAATCCTGCTCCCGCAACCATTTAAAAGCAAAATAGTAAAGTAATACAGATAGATATCGGACGCGGGATGGAGCAGCATGGTAGCTCGTCGGGCTCATAACCCGAAGGTCGTCGGTTCAAATCCGGCTCCCGCAACCACTTTCTATATGTGTTTATAACGAGAAACAGCTTATCGGGCTCAACTCCTTATAAACAACAGGCGAAGGTAGTCAGTTAAAATACGACTCCAGCAACCAATTCTTAGATGACAGAATTAAAATAGTTATTAACAGCAACAATCGGACGCGGGATGGAGCAGCATGGTAGCTCGTCGGGCTCATAACCCGAAGGTCGTCGGTTCAAATCCGGCTCCCGCAACCACTTTATATATGTGCTTATAACGAGAAACAGCTTATCGGGCTCAACTCCTTATAAACAACAGGCGAAGGTAGCCAGTTCAAATCAGGCTACTGCAACCAATTCTTAGATGACAGAATTAAAACAGTTATTAACAGCAATAATCGGACGCGGGATGGAGCAGCATGGTAGCTCGTCGGGCTCATAACCCGAAGGTCGTCGGTTCAAATCCGGCTCCCGCAACCAATTTCTATATGTGTTTATAATGAGAAACAGCTTATCGGGCTCAACTCCTTATAAACAACAGGCGAAGGTAGTCAGTTCAAATCCGGCTCACGCAACCAATTCTTAGATGACAGAATTAAAACAGTTATTAACAGCAACAATCGGACGCGGGATGGAGCAGCATGGTAGCTCGTCGGGCTCATAACCCGAAGGTCGTCGGTTCAAATCCGGCTCCCGCAACCAATTCTCTTTAATAAAAGAGAAAAACAACCAGCACAAGCTGGTTTTTTGTATCTAAAATTCGTAATAACTCTCTGTAAAATCCTAACCAGATCACCATGGTAGCTCATCGGATTCAACGACCTATAAACAACCGATGAAAGCCATCAATTCAAATCATCTTCAACAACAGCGTCCAAAATAAGATTTAAACTGATCAGCTGACATCAATGCATTTTTTGGATGTCAAATTTCGCCATAAAAGTGTCGGACAATATGACTCCTGCCATAGCACCAAAGGAAACGGTGAAAATCATTATGAAAGGTAGAGGTTTCAAATAAGCAGAAATGAGAACACCTTGACCGAACCAGTGCAGTATTAGACCAAGCATCATGATGCCAAAAGCAAACTTATTCGCAGCAAAAAACATCGATATTTCGAATGCCCACAACTCTTTATTTTCCTTAAATTGAGCGAAACCGAAATAGAGATAAAGCAGTAATGCCACTAAGGCGAGAGTGCAAACATTGAGTGCATAGCTTAATTGAGAAGCCCCAGCCAATACTTGATAGCCGATACGTATGGCATAAATACCAACACCCAACCAAAGTATCAGCAGCGGCAATAAAATGAGTCCCATTTTTATCCTTAAAAGTTAGGATAGACATACACTTAGCACCTAAAGCGAGCTCTGAAAATGAGCGCTTAATGCTATTCCAATACCTCGGTTCGTAAAGTGACCTCTTGATGTAAGTTCTTAAATTGAGCGCTTAGAGCAAATTCTTAAAGTTAGTGCTTAGAGTGAGAGCCTTAAGTAACAGCTAAAATAGCATAGATATCAGCACATTAATTTAACCGCGCCATATGATACACACTAACAAACTCACCATTTCTAAAAGCAAAATCCTTCTACTCACCTTCCATTACAAAGCCAAACTTTTTATATAGACCAATGGCGGCATAATTATCGGTATAAACCGTTAATTCAATTCGTTTTATATTCATCCATTTATCGGTAAGCTCAAGCATCGCGTTAATCAAGGCACAGCCTATACCGCGGCCTTGCCAACTGTCTTTTACACCCATACCAAAGGAGGCAACATGCCTACGGCGAGGTTGCTCATACACTTCAAAACCCAACTCACCGACAATTTCACCTTCAATCTCTGCAACATAACGATGAACATGATTCGATGTTGCAGCAAGACGCGCCTCCCATTTATCGGTCGATGGCAAAGGTAATTGCAAGGTACCGGCATAGGCATTTGGGCAGGCATATACTGCTTGAATGGCTGCAGCGTCACACTTCTCTGCATGCCTAATCGTAATATTTCCCAATGAGTCCCCTCCCTAGTTTTCAAATAAAAAAGACGTGGCCAATTCAACGTACACAGAACTAAGCACACAGATCTAAGCCCAACGAATTGACTAGACATACTGTGGATCACTGTGATTAAGCAACTCAACCCGATTATTATCAAACCTACTTTACGGATGAAGCTCGCATAAGACAAGTATGAAATTTAAAAAACTATTGATAAACATGGATTTTATATAGATAGATATCAATCAATATAGGAATTGAATCAACCACCGCCCTGTCTCCATAACCCAGCCTCAACACCTAGGTTGAAACTCTGGGTAAATAAAAACCCGCTCAAGATAGGATCTTGGCGGGTTTATAAGATTCAGGCACTAAAGTGATAATTGAGTTGAATACTTCAATCTTAAATTAATCCAATACAATCAATAGCATGGACCAATAGAAACTGTTTAATTAAAGTGGTAAACGACCATTAAAGGACAGCGCTAACGTAGTGCTATCCACGTATTCCAACTCGCCACCTACGGGTACGCCATGGGCAATGCGACTTATCATCACTTTGTGACGTCTGGCCATATCGGCAATAAAATGTGCTGTAGCCTCACCTTCTACTGTTGGATTTGTCGCTAAAATCAGTTCGTTGACATCACCCGATGCCAAATGGCGCTCGAGTAACGCTAAGCCTAACTCTTCTGGCCCCACACCATCGAGGGGCGATAAATGGCCTAAAAGTACAAAGTAACGGCCAGTGAAATGTCCACCCGCTTCAATGGCTAACACATCAGCCGGCGTTTCCACCACACAAATGGTGGAGGAGGTTCCGCGTTTATGGCTAGCACAGATCGGACAGAGGGTTTCTTCAGTGTAGGTTCGGCAAGACTGACAATGACCGACGTCACTCATCGCACTGGACAGCGCACTGGCTAACTTAAGCCCTGCTTTTCGGTCGCGTTCAAGTAACTGAAACGCCATACGTTGCGCCGATTTAGGCCCAACCCCAGGTAAACAACGCAGGGACTGAATTAACTCATCTAACAATGGACTAAATTTCATCGGCTATCTCAATTAAAATGGCATTTTCATGCCTGGTGGTAATTGCATGCCACCAGTAACTTCAGCCATTTTAGTTTTTTGGTTTTCTTCGATTCGACGGGCTGCGTCATTACAAGCCGCAGCAATCAAATCTTCCAGCATTTCTTTGTCGTCTTCCATCAGGCTTGGGTCGATTTCGACTTTACGCACTGTGTGCGCGCCAGTCATGGTGACTTTCACCAAACCTGCACCAGATTCCCCCACCATTTCCATACGGGCGATTTCTTCCTGCATTTTGGCCATTTTTTCTTGCATCATCTGGGCCTGTTTCATCAAATTGCCCATACCGCCTTTTCCAAACATAGTCATTTCTCTTCTATTAGGGTTAGTCGCAAGCATTAACGCGGCTAATCTTACTTAAATAAATGGGATTGGCAATCAATGCCGTTATCTTGTTAATAAACTTATGATCTCGATGCAGAGTTTCTCAGCAGCATCACTATAGATATGCACTCGAAGCCTAAATTTAAACCACAGCGTTACAAATTAACGATGAAAATTTTACCCAAAGACTCGCCAATAATGGCTAACTCGCAGCCTCAGTTAACTCAGGTAACGCTTGTATTTGCTGACTGCGTAAATTCAACAACTCTGGCGGATATACTAGACTATCGGCATCGAGTTCGGCGCCCATACGTTGGATCAACCATTGCACATTGTCATCATGAATCAATGATTGATGCGCTTGTTGCAGCAACTCTTGGTGGAAACGCTTACGTAACTCTAAGGGCGTTTCCCGCTGTTCATCGATTCCTATGACCACTTGTACCCGTCTTGGGTTCCCGAGCGCGGTAGTTAAGGCTTGCTCAAGCTGCACTATGGCAACATCGGCCGCTAAATGCTTCTGGTTTGGTTTAAGCAGCAACGGCAAAGGATCGCTCAAGGTTTGGCAGACAGAATTAACCGCCAGTTGCCGCACTCGCCCGCCGATCTCTAAGCTCGCCATCAACTTGTACCAATGTAAATCTAATGGATGACCGCTAATAGGTTGAGTCGAACTGAGCGCGACTTGTGTCTCCTGCGTGTGTTCCACTGTATTTGACGCATTTGTCAGTGCTGTTGTGCTAGCCAAAGCAAACTCTGAGGCGGGTATTTCTTCTTGACGTACAGCCTGATTTTGAAGTATTTCCGACTTCAAACTTGATGCTGCGACCTGCCCGTCACTCAGGGATAGAGTGTCATCTTGTGCATGATTAGGTGTGTAACTCTCGCCTAAAAGCTCTTGAGCATGACTGGTTTGAACATTATTTATATCAGTAGCTTGCGCGCTCACAGGCTGAACACTGTCAGTCTTATTGCTATCGACTTGCGTCACTTCGATAGATTCAGCTTCAGGCGCTGCCTCCCAAGGCGGACGATCATCTGCAGTTGACGGTTTGACAGGCTTCTCAGAGACAATTCCAGTTGAAATGACGACTGAAGATACTGCTTGGTGCAGATCGATAGGCTCAAGATCTAAGTCGAAGTCATCATCAAAATCTATCGCTAAATCAGGGTCTAAATCAGATGCTGGATCAACAGAAAATGCCACACTTGGCTGACTCGCTTCAATTTTAGTAACCGATTTAGGTAAGGTTACACCATGTGATTTAGTGTTTGGCGTCTTAAGTTTTGAGTCCAATGACGACTTTTTTTCATCACCGTCCTTAGCACTTAAGGCGTCAAGATCCGATAGCAGTGAATCCCGAGCCGCCAACACCGCCGAGAGAATATCATCATCGGCTAAGGATACAGAAGCGGCTTGTTGTAGCGCTTGCTCTTGTATTGAATCTGATACTGAGGTCTGTGATTGAGTGAAGACTTGAGCCACAGGTGCTAACTGACGATCAGCAGAAGCTTGCATGCCTGCAGCGTTTGAAACACCTACAGAACTTTGAACATCAACAGAATTTATAGCCTCTTGCGAATCAAAGCCATGGTTAAAGTTATCATCATTATAAGCGCCAGAGGAGAAATCAGCATAAACGTCTTGATAGGAATCAAGCGGAGCTGACTCTAGGGCATAATCCCCTATCGCTGGATATGAATGCTCAGCTTCATTTCCATCAAGACTATTGGCATCATGCCCTAGCTCAAAAGTGTTGTTATCGAAGATGTTCTCTGCAGCAGGGTCTTTATCAGAAAGAGCTTTATCTACACTGTCACCACACTCAACAGCTGTTGAATTGACAGCAGTTTCAGGCTCTGCCGTATTCACTAGACTCAGCTCGGAAGCTGTTGTGACTAATTCAATTCCTTGAATATTATGAGTATCAATACTAACAACCGATGCCTCGATACCAGTAACGGATTCTGAAGTGTGTATAAGAGACGCTTGAACGGTTGATACTGTTTGAGTTTGTGGCTCGACCTCAGCATTCACTATCTCAACGTTTAAGCTGCCAGCGTTAAATCCCTGACTCTGCGCCTGACTTAGAATCACCGCCTGTTCGGCAATTAATGCCGCATCCGCTTGGAGCTCAGCATCAAGTGCCTGCTCTGCGGTATCGGCAGGCTCAATTAATGCTGTTTTTTTTTCAGCAGGCAGTTGTTCCGCAGTATGTGGCTCAGCAAACTGTTGTTCTTTTACATCATGAGCTTGCGCTGTCGCAACTGGCGTTTGCCCTTCGGATAAACTGATCTCAGCGACCGCATCAGGCTGCCAGCGCTTTACTGGCTTTTCCGGCACAAACGCCACAGCGCGTAATAGCGCCATCTCAAGACCCGATTTAGGATCCGGTGCATGGGGTAAGTCTTTGCGGCCTGTTAATAAAATCTGATAATAAAGCTGCACCTGTTCCGGCTTAAGCTGTTCGGCAAAGGCGCGAATCTGTGCGCTATACAAGGATTGCTGCGCGCACGCGGGGGCAAATTGGGTCAAGGTAATTTGATGTAACAACTCAAGTAAACTGCGTAGCACTTCTTGGGCATCTGCGCCGTACGCAAGCACTTGGGCACAGGTATGCATTAACACACCAATATCGGCATCGGTTAAGGCATTAAGCAAGGCAACTACATGCTGCTCATCAATACTGCCAAGCATGGTTTGCACTTGGCCAAGCATCACATTACCGCCACCAAAGGCGATGGCTTGATCTGTCAAACTCAAGGCATCACGCATACTGCCATTGGCAGCTTTAGCCAGCAATTTTAGGGCTTCTACATCAAAGGGAAACTGCTCTTGGGTCAAGATATGATTGAGCTGAGTGCCAATTTCAGCTTGGGTCAGGCTTTTTAAATTGAACTGCAAACAACGAGATAACACAGTCACTGGCAGTTTCTGCGGATCGGTGGTCGCCAGAAGAAATTTAACGTGCTCGGGGGGTTCTTCTAAGGTTTTTAGCAGTGCGTTAAAACTGCTGCGCGACAGCATATGCACTTCGTCGATGAGATAAACCTTAAAGCGGCCACGGGTTGGACGATACTGCACATTGTCTAACAGCTCACGGGTATCATCGACCTTAGTGCGAGATGCGGCATCGACTTCAATCAAATCGACAAAACGGCCTTGGGCGATTTCCACACAACTGCCGCAAACACCACAGGGAGTGGCTGTCACGCCTTGTTCGCAATTTAAGCCTTTGGCAAAGAGTCGCGCCAAGCTGGTTTTACCGACACCGCGCGTTCCCGTAAACAGGTAAGCATGGTGTAAGCGCTGCTGGCTTAACGCATTGGTCAAGGCATGCAAAACATGGCTTTGGCCAACCATTTGATCAAATGTGGCAGGGCGCCATTTTCTGGCTAACACCTGATATGACATGGAACTCCCCAGAGTATGTGATACAAAAGCGGGAGCATGCGCCCCGAGAACTTTGAAAGATAACATGCCATGATTTGACATGCCATCAAACTATCCCAAGGCGCCTTTAGCTGCAGATTTATTCGCCTTCAAACTCACAAAGTTTAACCAACTCAAGCCCTAATGCGGTTAAACGGGCTTCACCGCCTAAATCAGGTAATGAGATCACAAAGGCCGCATGTTTAACTTCACCGCCGAGTTGGCGAATGAGTTTAACGGTTGCTTCGATAGTACCGCCAGTGGCGAGTAAATCGTCAACAACGAGCACTTTGTCATTTGCGCTAATCGCATCAGTATGAATTTCTAGGCTATCGTGACCGTATTCCAGTTCATAGCTTTGGCTGATGGTTGCACGCGGCAATTTGCCGGGTTTACGCACAGGTACAAAACCGATACCCAATTCTAAAGCCAACGGTGCACCAAATAAGAAACCACGGGCTTCAGTACCCACAATTTTGGTAAAGCCTTGACCACGATAATGTTCAACTAACAAGTCGATGGTCGCTTTATAGGCTGCTGCATTCTCAAGCAAACTGGTGACATCTCGAAATAAAATCCCTTCCTTAGGATAATTAGGAATCGTTTTAATGCTTTGCTTTATCAAGGATAAGGTTTCTGTATTCATAGCCATCATATTTGCTTAATAAGTTACTTAATCAATTCACCAACCTAGCGGTGGCGGTATAAAACAAAACGTCCACACTGGGTGGACGCATTGTCGAAAGTCGGACAAAGCTTATGCCGCTTTAGTTTTAGTTGCAACAATCACAATGCACAAGTGATGGAAAGGTTATCAATTTGTGCCTTAGATCAAACCCTGTCGGCACTGTGTTAAATATCCTCAACAAGAACACGACTAAACTTTCAGTCACAGCGCCTGAGCCCATTCAATCACTCAATCATCCCTCTATTTCAGGTATACCTTTAAGATACCCAAGTAAGACCAACGCCATGACAAACAGCAGACCTTTTACCCAAAGGATAGGGACCACAATAATGCTGACACTAAAACTGAGTGCGCTAACTATCATGGCTTTGCGTTTCAATCCCTTACGCATTGCTCGCTGCTCTTGCCACTGGGTTAAGGCGTCGGCAAACCAGGGATGTGTCATCAACCAATGGTGTAAACGTTCACTCGAGCGGGCAAAGCAGAAGGCAGCAAGCAAGATAAAAGGCACGGTCGGCAATATCGGTAGCACGATACCGACTAAACCTAAGACTAAAGCGGTTAAGCCTAACAGTAAAAATAATCCGCGCTTTAATACCATAGGTTTAAATGCCCTTTATCGGAAAAACAAAAGCCACTCGAAGAGTGGCCAATAGGCTACGCGCTAGAGATTAACGCTCGCTTAAATTAAACCTAAATGCTTTAACCAAGACAGACTTGCTGGCAGAGTCGGCAACAGTAAAACTAAAATAAAACCAATAAAATACAAAAAATTAAATGGGTCTTTGAACGGCTGACTACTCATTACAGCTCCTCTAGTATGTGCAAGTATAAGTGCGCAGGAATCGTACAGTGATTGAGATCACAAAACGGCCGACATTGTAGCGGTTTGTCAAATTAATAAAAACCCTCTAAATGTAGGGTTATTGCATTTATTTCGGCAATAATCCCAACCTTAAGACTGACGTCCGCGCACTATCCCTTTGGCCGCTAATTGCTCGAGTAACTGCATACAACCTTGCTCAATAATCTCTGGCGCCATTTGAGGATATGTAATTGTTAACCAATCAACTATCTCTTTAAAACCCGCTTGGCCTTGGGCTTGAAGAAATGCCAGCACCTGTGCGCTTAAGGGATTTAACTGTAAGAAGCACACTTCACAATCGGCATCTTGATAGAGACAAAAAAACACTGGCGTATCGAGTCGTTGCTGCGGACGATAATCCTGACGAATGTGCTGCACTTCAAAGTGATACTGCGCTACCCTCGCCGTCTGCGACAAACATAAAGCCTGCGTCGACATTTGCGCTGGGCTAAGTTGAGATTCATCCTCACTCGCCTGTGCGACCGCAACGGCCAACTCTAGCCATTCATAGTGCGCTAATTCGAGCATAAAAACAGGATCATTTGCCGTGGGCTGATATTCCTGCTGTAAAAAATCTAAAAACTCACCCGCGATATCGATAAAGATGGGCGATTGACAATCATGTTGACTGAAAAAACGCTGCACCAAAGTCAGCCAATCCTCCTCAGAATACAAACTTTTCAGCACGGGGAAGCCGTTCGACACAAATCCCAGCACATTATTAAAAAATAACTCGCGGTAAACCTGCATACGCCGGAAATCAGTATCCACGGGCAATGGCGAAGAGGGATCGCGGATATAATCGATAAAGGATTGCTGCACTTGCTTAAAATCCATTAGGCGCTCCTCTTTACGGCATGAGCGCTATTTTGGATGTGAGAGCTGGGCGCCGCCGCTTGATAAGCGTGGATTTGATTTAGCTCGAGCAACAATTCAGCAGTTGTCGGCACATTAAAGTCACGCTCCAGCAAAGTCGGCTTTACCCCATGCAAGGCATAACAGCGCTGCAATAATGTCCAGACGGGATCGTTAATGGCTGCGCCATGGGTATCAATGAGCAGATCTTCAGCTTGTTTGTAGTGCCCAGCAATATGCAGATAAGCGATGCGCTGCGTCGGCATGGCATGTAAAAAGGCATCGGCATCGTATTGATGGTTTATCGAGTTCACATAGATGTTGTTCACATCCAGTAGCAGTTTACAATCGGCTTCTTGCAGCACGGCATTAACGAATTCAAGTTCTGTCATTTGCGCACCTGGAGCGGCATAAAAAGACACATTTTCTAAAATAAGCGGCCGCTCTAGAATATCTTCTACTTGCTTGACCCGCGCCGCCACATGCTTCACCGCAGCGTAGGTAAAAGGGATAGGCATTAAATCATATAAGTGACCTTGCCCTGAGCAATAACTTAAATGTTCGGAATAGACTTGGATTTGATGTAAATCCATAAAGGTTTTGATATTTTTTACAAACGCGAGATCTAAAGGTTCAGGGCTACCAATAGATAAACTCAAACCGTGGCAGTAGAAAGTATGTTGCTCAGTCAACTCACGAAATTGGCGGCCAAATTTACCACCTAAGGTCATCCAATTCTCAGGCGCCACTTCAAAAAAATTAATAGCATCAGGCACCTGTAAACAAAATTCACTGAGCATTTCTCGTCTTAATCCCAGCCCTACCTGTGCCGTATTTTTTTGATCATTCATAGAACCTCACGAACGCTAACCTGTAATCGCTTAAGAATAAAACACAAGAGACCAGCGCTGGCTGGCCTCTTTAGGCTCAATTATCCCAATAACTGCAGGGATAAAACTAACCCACTTTACTTCACTTCTTTTTTAACGGCTTCGACTTTAGCATCCACTTTTTCGGCGGTTTTCTTCATGTCAGCACCGCATTTCGCTTCGCCACATTTCCCCTCATGAGCTTTATCTGCAGCCGCTTTTTTCATCTCAGCACCGCATTTAGCCTCACCACACTTGCCTTCTTTGGCTTTTTCAGCGGCGGCTTTCTTCATGTCTGCGCCGCATTTGGCTTCACCACATTTGCCTTCTGAACCGACAATTTGATAGCCCGCATCCATAGCTTCAAAACCAAATGGGTTAGTTTGTGCATTGACAGCAAAAGCTGAACTCATCACAACTGAACCTAACGCTACTGCAACTGCTGTTTTTTTAACTGAATTCATAAATAATCCCTTCTTGTTTATTGAGTAATAATGACCAACAACAGTTTAAGTAGCTGGCTTATAACAAAAGACCTGCCTTATTTCGATTCTATTGCAAAAAATATCACTAAGTCACAGAAATGGTCAAAATATCCTGCTAGGACAATCAGTTTAGCTTGGATTTTATTTATTGGCGTACCTATTCATCCTCCTTCACTAGGCCACTTTGTAACTTAGGGCTGATAAGGTAGAATGCTCGCCCTTTGCAACAGATATGGGTTTACTGCAGTGCGTGTGATTTTGGCTCCAATGGAAGGTGTAGTAGACGCTTTGATGCGTGACATCCTATCGACCATCAATCCCTACGATTTGCTCGTCACCGAATTTGTGCGAGTGGTAGACCAACTGCTGCCTGAAAAGGTCTTTCTCAAACTGTGTCCTGAACTGCTCAACAACGGCAACACCCCTTCAGGTACGCCAGTACGAGTACAATTGCTTGGTCAAGAACCCCAATGTATGGGCGAAAATGCCCTGCGTGCCATTGAGCTAGGCTCACACGGTGTTGATGCAAACTTTGGCTGTCCAGCAAAAATTGTTAACCGCAGTAAAGGTGGCGCCGTATTATTGCAATATCCTGAGAGTGTGCACGATATTGTCAAAGCCATGCGTCAAGCAGTACCAAAAGAGCATGCCGTAACGGCCAAAATACGTTTGGGCTATGAAGATAAGTCACTGTTTATGGAAAACGCCATTGCTGTGTATGAAGCCGGTGCAACTGAACTTGCCATCCATGCGCGCAGCAAAGTCGACGGTTACAGACCGCCAGCCTACTGGGAATACATCACCGAAGTGCGCAAACGTTTGCCGATCCCAGTGATCGCCAACGGTGAAATTTGGAACAGTGACGATGCTAAGCGTTGTATCGAGGTCACGGGCTGCGACAGTATCATGATCGGCCGCGGGGCAATTTCATTGCCGAACTTGGCAGATACTATCAAGACAGGAGCTACTCCTTATACTTGGGCGCAAACCTTAGGGCTCATGCTCAGTTATACCCAAAGGGAACTCAATGGCCGTAAGAGTGACTATTATCCAGCCCGGATCAAACAGTGGTTCACCTATCTCAGCCGTCAATATCCCGAAGCCGATACCTTGTTTAGGGAACTGCGAGTCTTTAAAACAACGGAAGAAATTGTCCGCGTATTAGAAACGGCGCAACGGAACTTATGCGACGAATAATCGCGACGATATTTATGATAAAAGGGCTTTTGCCGTAGCACATATAATGCGATAAGAATGAAGTACTTTTTCGATTTTTAACGGCTAAAAAACCGAAAATGTGGCAGATACTTGATCTTTATCATAGTCGTTGATAGTGGAACTATTAGACTGGACGCCTAGAGTCAAATGAAATAGGCGATTTTACGTGAGCACCACCCATATCAGACATGAATTGTCAGAGCTTGAAGCTAATCTAAGGAAAGAAATAGGCGCGCTCCCTCTGTTCCTCGAAGCCATAGGGGAGCATTACGCTAGCCTGAGTCTGGCAGAATTAATTGATAAATTGGCTCAGACACCACTGGCTGAACACCCACTATTTTGCCGATTAAATAAACTTGATGCCGCCTTTTGCCAGCTCGACTTAGGTCTCTACGGTCTTTGCTCGGATTGTGAGGCAGAAATTGAAACCGAACGCTTAAGCCAAGATCCCACCGAACAACGCTGCACCTCCTGCGCCGAGCATTATCAGCATGAACACCGCCACGAACTGCGCCTCACGCATTGATAGCGCTCATTCGACATCCAGTAAACTGCCTTATAAGCAAAAAAACCTCCGCAAGCGGAGGTTTGAGTTATCCAGGGAGGGCGGACAACCTAAAACTTCTGGTTTATTCTCAGGTAATACGTTCTACCTAACACATCATATAAACCCACATTCACATCGCGATAATCGGCATAGGTGTAATAGTTTGGTGTTTCAGCATCAAACACATTATTCACCCCTACTGTGATAGAGCCGTTATAAGCATGGGTATAACCAAACTGAATGTTATGTTTAAAGTAATTATCGTAATCAACATAACGGTCGGTTTCTTCTAACTCGTTGAAATAACTTGCTGATTGATTACCAATATAAACAACTGTCCATGCGGCAGAGAAATCATCGTATTTCCAACTGGTCGCAAAGTTACCGCGCCAATCGGGCGAGTCAGTCGACCCTGCGTAGTCGATCATGTCTGCTTCAGCGTTATCCTGCTTTTTAAAATCAAGCACATGAGTTAAATCCAGTTTGAAATTGAAATCCCCAAAGCCTGTTTCTAAGTTATAAGCCGTAACAAAATCGATACCTGAGGTCTCAACTGTAGCTAAGTTACGAACTCCGGCTTCAATATATTCAATCTTGCCATCAGGACCGCGCGTCACATAGGGAGAAGAACCATTCTTGATTTCATCACGCAGGATATCATCCACATCAATTGACTCAATTTTGTTGTCATAGGTGATTGAGTAATAAGATAACTCCAAGTTCCATGCGTCAGTGACATTCCAAACGCCGCCAAAGGTTAACGAGTTACCCTCTTCAGCCTCTAGATCAGGATTCCCTCCATACCAGGTTTTATGTTGATTATTAGTCGCGCAATATATGGCATCCACGTTACCAGGTTCATTACACCATAAAGAATCAACACCCTTCTCAAAACTCAAGGATTGAGACGAGAACATTTCGCTCATATTCGGCGCACGGAATGAGTCACCATAGCTAGCACGCAGTAATAACGTGTCTATAGGACGCCAGCTTAAACCAAACTTAGGCACCACGGCATCGAAGGTCGATGAATTAACAACTTCCCCCTGAGGCCCTGTGAGAGTTCCTTCCTGCTCATAGCGCTCATAACGTACTGCGGCAGAAAACTCAACATTGGCAGGTAAGCCAACTTGGAGTTCCAAATAAGCGGCACTACGGTCACGCGTGGCATCCACATCATCACCACCCGAACCGCCGGAGATAATACCCGCGGCCGATTCTGGATCACTGGTTTGCTTAAACTTGATCATTTCATATTCAAGACCGCCGACCATAGCGACCGAAAGATCACCGTCATCGAGCAGTAAGGTCGAAGCAAGACCATCCAATTGAGTACTTTCAAATTTGCCCTGATAAACCCCAGTATGCGCAGCTTTACGATACAGATCTGTCATCTGTTGATCCCACTGCTCATAACTCATGCCAGAGGTATTGAAAATATCATATTGCTCTGAATCAATTTCTTGCTGAATAATATCGTCGTTCAGTAAATTATAATTAAAACTATTTGTCGTCGATGTTGCGTGCTGGGCATTTAATTCCCAGTCGATACCATTCCCTGAATCTATTGTACCAACAAAGCCACCTAGAATATCAAAGTTGTTGGTTTCAGTTAATGTATCTCGCTCGCCAAGTTGCGCGCCTCGCATAGAAATCACTAATTCTTCGCCAACTGGATTATACTTATTATCGGCACTCATCACAGGGGTATTCGTTGATACTGGCGTACCCGCATAACGGGTTTCAGTTTCTGCTAATGAAGCAGAAGCACGACCTCGGAATTTTATATTCTCAGAAATCTCATAGGAGAAATTAGATAACAGCGAATTACGAGTTTGATCGCCAAATAACTTAGTGACATTACCATGATTATATAAACAACGACCATCACCTGAGTCTATGGTATTTTCCGTTTTTTCACATATATCTGAATTACTATACCAGCTACCGTTGCCAGGTCCATATTTACCGTTTGGTACTGAGCTATATCCACTATATGCGTTATAACTTGAATCGTCCATTCGCCAAATATCACGATCCATTACCGCTTTAGTATCATAATATTCATAGGTTAGCGTGATATTGCCTTTATCAGTATTAAAGCCCGTTGCAAGTGATAAACGGTTGGCATCGCCTCCTTCTACGCTTGGTTGCTCAGTACTGTAATCAAGCTGAAACCCTTCAAACTCTTTCTTAGTGATAATGTTTATCACACCCGCAACCGCATCGGAACCATATACTGCCGAGGCGCCATCACGCAGGATTTCAATACGCTCCACGATAGCCATAGGGATAGAAGATGTATCGGCCACAGAGCCAGAGCTTGAACTCGTGCCAGGCATACGGCGTCCATCTAATAACACTAATGTCGCAGACGATCCTAAACCGCGTAAATTGACATCACTGGTTGAGCTTGCTCCTGATCCATAGCCAGAAATACCACGCCAAGAACCAAAGCTGTTTATCGCGGAGTTATTCAATACGTCAGCAACGGTTTTTTCACCCGTCATGGCAATATCCGCAGCATTAATGACAGTCACGGGTGAAACAGTTTCCATATCAACTTGTTTAATACGAGAACCCGTCACTTCAATGCGTTCAACTTTCGCATTTTCTTCTGCTGCATTTACCGCCGCAGAAAAGCCTATTCCAGAAAAAACCACACTGCTTGTCGCCACTGTAATTAAACTAGTACGAACGGCTTTGGCCGTTAAACTTAAATAGCGCATTAATCTCTCCTTGAGGTAAATAAAACCCTATGTTTGTTATTTTTATATTTGGCATGCGAACTCTATTTCGCTGTAGGGATAATGTTAATGCGCAACATCTAAGTCAACCATTAAAAACAATTAATCTCAAATTAAAACAAATTGACACAAAATAAATCAACTTGAATATAAGATATCCGGATATACATCATGGGGTTAAGCAATACAGACCTGTTGAATATATTAAATATTTAATTTGATACAATAAATCTTAATTGTTAACTAAAAGAATACCGAGAAACTCACACCACAAATGAATCAAAGTGTATCTAAAATAAAACGCTGAATATTAATTTACACTTAGTTCAATATTAATTAACCATAAAAAATGCCACTCATTTGAGTGGCATTAATATTGAAACACTGAGTAATGATTGATTACTTAAAGTTGGCAACCTTCAACACTTTTTGAGTTCTCATAAACAATATCGCCTACAGGATTGTAGTCAGCAGCTTTAATCACTTGTTTCTCTTTCAAGAAAGAATAGAGTAAATCAGCATCAACAAAACCCGTTTGAATTGGGCTGGTTAGTTTAGGATAACCGTCACCACCCGCAGCATTAAAGCTAGGTACAGTGAACTTATAAGTGGCTGTTGGGCTAAAATCCTTGCCACCGATGTCGCTGATGTTGGCTGTTTTAGCCACACAGTCAATGGTCATTTTAACACCAGTGATTTGTGCATAACCACCAGAACCAACTTGAAGACTGCCGACTGCGCCTAAATAAGCCGCAACTTCAGTACCCGTCATTTCGTTAAGGGTAACCATATTACCAAATGGCTGAACAGTCAGCACGTCACGGTAACTAATGTTGCCTGGTTGGATAGATGCACGTACACCGCCTGAGTTCATTACACCAAAATCAGCAGTCACTTTAGCACTTTGTGCCATCGCTAACATACGGCCTAAGTTAGTTTGCTTATTACGCACGTTTGCACGCTCACCATCTAACAGGGCATCCGTTGTCGCAATGACTTCGTCTAACTTAGCTTGACCTTTCTCTTGATAGTAAGAAAGCAGCTCTTTTAACTCTGAATCCGGTTCAATTTTAGTGCCAGCTAAGTCAGCAGTTTTCTTACCAGCATCATCCAGTTTGCGCATATTCACAGGGACAAGCTTGTAGCTCGCTAGATGGAGTTCACCGTTAAAGTATTCAAAATCTGCACGGCCAACATATTTACCCCATTCATGGGCTTGCATGATCCAAGTGCCATTTTGTTTATCAGGTGCACATGCATCACCAGGCTTAAAGGCTGCATAGGCTTTGTTGTCAGTTCCCGGTTCCATACACACTGGATTCTGTGAATGACCACCGATAACAACTTGTAAATCCCCTTCTTTCAATGCGCGAGCCATAGCCACATCGCCAGGGGCATTACTACCATTTTTACCATCTGCGTAATGACCCATGTGCGTGGTAGCGAAAATGATATCTGCCGCTTTGGCATCTTTAATTTCTTTAATCACTTTAGCAACTTCCACCTTGGGATCGGTGAATGTTAGATCGCTAATATATTCTGGGTTACCAATCTTAGCAGTGTCTTCTGTCGTTAAACCAATAACTGCAACTTTAAGACCATTAATGTCAAATACTTTATAAGCATCAAAATAACGTTCGCCAGGTTTGCCTTCGGCATTTTTACGGTAAATGTTCGCCGCTAACATAGGGAATTCAGCAAGGCGACGCTGCATATCAAGTACTGATAACGGATTGTCAAACTCATGGTTACCAACAGCCATGGCGTCGTAACCAATTTTATTCATGCCCGTAAAGTCTGGTATGGCATCTTGAAGATCAGATTCTGGTACACCCGTATTAATATCACCACCAGATAATAATAAGATTTGACTGCCATTCTTACTCACTTCTGCACGAATTTGATCAACCAGAGTTTTCTGAGCGGCTAAACCGTATTCACCATCACTGTTTTCCCAGAAACGGCCATGGTTGTCATTGGTATGTAAAACGGTAAAGGTTTTACAAGCACTTCCCGCTTCAGCACACGTTGTTGGAACTTTATCGTCATCACTATTATTACAACCCGCAAGTGCAGCGAGAACAGCAGTTGCAACTAATCCTTTAATAAGCATATGTCTCATTACATCAACCCCTTGATTTTAATTATTTTATCATAGAAAGATTGCCGTGAACTCCATCAAGTTCAGCGTCACGGATAATAGCAAATAATAAAGATAAATTGTGTCATTTTTATTAAAAACTTGACATTTATATGAAATTTGGCGGGCATTTTAAGAAGGATTTGTTTCATATAAAAAATAAGCTGAATGACTGATTTTTATATATTTAGAGAATACAAAATAAAAATGGAATAAATGGATTTTAATCGTTTGTTATAAATAACTTAAGAAATATGAAAAAACATCGCGATTGTTCCTTTAAAAAAACAAGCATGAGTAAATTTCAACTTACCGCATGCTGTTTTTATAAGCAATTAGACTTATCTACATTTCAAATCGCTGTAATAACCAATTAGAAATCGCTTTCAATTGTTCAGGAATGACAGAATGAGGCATTGGATAAGTCTGCCACGTAACATGATAGCCGCCCGCCGTTAAGGCTTCTTTTGCTAACATTCCAGCGGATAATGGTACAACATCATCCTGTAGACCGTGTTGCTGTAATATGGGTGTATTGCGATTCGCCGCACTTAATTCAGCGGGTAACACATCGCCCGTCGGCAAATAGCAAGACAACGCCATAATCCCTGCAAGTGGCTCAGGGAAACGCAGTCCAGAGAATAAACTCATTACTCCACCCTGACTGAATCCCGCTAATACGATACGTTGGCTCGCAATACCCGCCGCGATTTGTTCATTAATTAATGCGGCAACCATTTTCTCCGACTCAAGCACGCCTTGCATATCGGCTCTGTCATGCAAATCCATGCTTTTAATATCGTACCAAGCGCGCATAACGTAGCCACCATTAATGGTCACGGCTTGCTCTGGTGCATGGGGAAAAATAAATCGAATAGCATGATCTACAGGTAAGCCTAATGCAGGCACTACGGGAGCAAATCCTGCCCCCGAATCCCCTAATCCATGTAACCAAATAACCACAGCCGTAGCAGGCGTCTTAGGTTCGACAACAATACGCTCAAGAGAAACTGACATACTAAAAATTCCCAATTCGATATTAAACACTCATCAACTAAAAAATGATGATAAATCTATACGTTAAACACTCATCACCACTCGGGCACAGGTTATTCAGCATCCATGCCCAGCACATCTTGAATCGCACGTAACTGAGTATTTGAGTCCAATACTAAGCTCCAACGTACACCGCCACCATCGGCGATCAGCATAGGAGGCTGACGTCTCAAGCCGATATCCTCAGCACTCGCTTGCAGTACGATACTGGCAACGTTGAGGCGCACTTGAACCTCGAACTCAGTAACGATTAACTTACCCTGCGAAAAATCTAACACCATTTTGATAACCGCCCTATGTGAAAACGCCGTCATCATAGCAAACTTGTGCTCTTTTACCGATGGCATTTCCTGACCAACATCCAAGCCATTAAAGTTTGATTACATTTGAGCTAACAGTGAGATAACAAATCCAGTGAATTATCAGGTAAACTTTTGCGCTATATAGAGTGGGTTAACAGAAAACCAAGCTGAATTGATGGTCTTATCACCCCAAACTCGAACTAACATACTTCATCATTAGGCTACTATAAATAATGCTTTCACTTCGTCGAACCGTCCTTTGCAGCACCCTAGTCTTTGCCCTGCAACTACTTCCCTGCACTTATGCCAATAGCACTCCAAATACCTTAACCACTGAGCCTACTGCCACTGTTGTACAAGCTGATACGCAGCAGAACCAAGATGCACTGACCTACGCCAATTACACTGAAGTCAGCGTGAGTCATTTGGAACTAGCCCTTGTAGTTGATTTTAAGCAAAACCGCTTATCCGGTGAAGCCACCCTCGATTTAGCTTGGCATAAGGCGGGGAAAGAACTCATCTTAGATACTCGAGATCTGACGATTAACAGCGTAAGTGCTTTAAATACAGCGGGGAAATGGCAAAGCGTACCCTTCACGTTAGCCAAAGCGGACGCTGTAAAAGGCGCCGCGCTAACCATCAAACTTGCTGATGAAAATAGTCAAAAGGTCAAAATCAATTACCACACATCGAATAATCCGTCTGGTATTCAATGGTTAACTCCAGAGCAAACCCAAGGTAAACAGTTGCCTTTTATGTTCAGTCAGAGTCAGGCGATTCATGCTCGCAGTTGGATCCCACTGCAAGATACGCCAGCCGTTCGCCAAACCTATAGCGCCACAATTACTGCCGATAAAGCCATCACTGTGGTCATGAGTGCAGATCGCAAAACCCTGTCGAGCACTCAGACCCAATTCACTATGCCGCAGGCTATTCCAGCTTATTTGATTGCCATTGCGGCCGGGCATTTAAAGTTTGCTCCCTTAGATAACATCTCGGGCATTTGGGCTGAGCCAGAGATCCTCGACAAAGCGAGCAAAGAATTTGCCGACACGCCAGAAATGATCAAAATCGCGGCTAAACGTTATGGCGATTACCCTTGGGGACGTTATGACTTGCTTATCTTGCCACCAAGTTTCCCCTTTGGCGGCATGGAAAACCCGCGTTTGTCTTTTATTACACCCACAGTGATCGCGGGTGATAAAAGCTTAGTGAGCCTCATCGCCCACGAACTTGCGCACTCGTGGTCAGGTAATTTAGTGACCAACGCCACTTGGCGCGATCTCTGGCTTAATGAAGGTTTTACGACCTATGTTGAGAACCGCATCATGGAAGATCTCTATGGTCGTGACCGAGCGCTGATGGAGCAAACCATCGGCTACTCTGAATTGCTTGCCGAGCTTGCAGAACTTACTCCTGCCGATTCAGTGCTACATCTCAATCTCGGTAAACGTTCGCCCGACGAAGCCTTCAGCGGTGTCCCTTATGTAAAAGGCCAGTTGTTCTTAATATTTTTAGAGCAAAAATTTGGCCGTGAACGCTTCGACACTTTTGTGAAAAGCTACTTCAATCATTTTGCATTTCAGAGTATTACTACGGCGCAATTCCGTGAATATTTATCTTTGAATCTATTAAACAAATATCCACATCTTGTCAGTGAAGGTGAAGTGGATACTTGGATTGAAGGTCAAGGTTTACCGTCATTTCTTGTGCCGCCCAATTCCCACGCCTTCGATGATATCGATGCCCAAAGACAAACTTGGCTTGAGGGTAAACTCAGTGCAAGCGAGTTGAAAACCAGCACTTGGACAGTCCACCAGTGGTTAAGATTCATCAATGAAATGCCAAGGATTAATCTAGATCAAACCAAACTTGCCGAGCTAGATAAGGCGTTACATTTTACGGGCACTGGCAACAGTGAAATTGCTTTTGCATGGTATTCACTGGCCCTAGACAATGGCTATTACGCAGTACTACCCGCATTAAAACAACACTTAACCCATATTGGCCGCATGCGCTTAATCGTGCCTTTATATCAAAAGCTAGCAAGCTCTGATAAATACGACTGGGCCAAGAGTGTCTATTTCAAGGCTCACAGCGGCTACCATCCCCAAACCCAAGCAAGCCTAGATATGATGTTTGCCGACAAACCACTCGAGCATGAACATAGCCATTAGCGAGATAAGGAGCCATTAGCGGTTGCGACAATCATTAAGCCATTAGCACCATAAAAACAAAAAGCCCAAACCTAGGTTTGGGCTTTTGCTATTTAATCTTTAGCCTCGATTCATTCAACTCATACTGAACTTATACTCCACTCACATGGAGTCAGATAAAAGCCAAGTTCGAAGCCGAGCCCGAAACCTAAAGATTAGTGGTGATGACCACCTGCACCATGGGCATGACCGTGGGCGATTTCTTCATCACTCGCATCACGGGCACCTACGACTTCAATATCAAATGTCAGTTCGCGGCCGGCTAATGGATGGTTTACATCCACAGTCGCCATAAACTTACCCATTTTAACGATAGTCACTTGGCGCTGACCTTGGTCGGTATTAACCACTGCTGTCATGCCTGGTTTCCACACAGTCGCACCCAGTAAATGCTTAACTGACACACGTTGGTGTGCGTCAGCATCCGCTACACGCTCACCGTAGGTTTCAGCGGCAGGCAAGGTCACAGTGAACTTTTCACCTATGGCTTTACCGTTTATCGCGTTTTCTACACCTGGCATCATGTTGTCATGACCGTGTAAATAGGCAATCGGATCGCGACCTTCGTTCGTCTCGATCACTTCACCTTTCTCGTCGCGCAGTGTGTAGTTAAACTGCACAACCATATCGTCTTTAATGCTCATCGAATATCCTTTGATTTTCTTCGATTTCAATTGTGGGCCGAGCTTAACAAAACTGCGCTTTTCACTCCACTTTTTTATCCGGCCTAAAAGCGCTCAAAACCGGCAGCGAGCGCTCTTTGGCTACAGTAACTACAGTGACAGTGGCTACAGTGATAGTCCTAAAGCAGTAAACACCTCAGGGCTTGGGAAGCCATCGGCAATCATCTGTTTGCTACGTTGAAAGGCTTGCAACCCTGCCATAGAGTTACGTCCCAACACGCCATCAGGCTTACCAACATCAAATCCAGCCTCGTTCAGTTTTGTTTGCAGTTGCTTTACTTGCTCGCGGCTTAGGCGTGGTTGCTCAGGCGGACTGACTGTCAAGGGTTGTCCACCATTAATACGATCGGCCAAGTGCCCTACCGTAATGGCATAAAATTCGGAGCGATTCCAACGCATGATCACATTAAAATTCTCATAACCTAAAAAGGCTGGGCCTGTGTGTCCCGCAGGCAAATACAGCGCAGCTTGAATATCGACGGCAGGCAAAGGTTGCCCATTCGACTGCGTTACATTGAGCGCAGCCCATTCAGATAACGACAAGGGCTGTTTCGCACCTAAATGACTGTAACTAAAATCCTTTGGCAACAAGACTTCACGCCCCCAACGCTGATTACGCTGCCAACCTAAGTGCTGCAAAAAATTCGCGGCAGAAGTGAGCGCATCTGTAGTGCTATTCCATAAATCGGCCTTACCATCGCCATCGCCATCGACCGCATATTTGGCATACGCAGAAGGCATAAATTGCGTATGTCCCATAGCACCTGCCCATGATCCCACCATAGTGTCATCATCGAACTGATACTTTTCTTTCAGTTTTAAGGCTTGCATCAGCTCTATGGTGAAATAATTGCTACGGCGTGGCTCACAGGCCAAAGTCGCCAGCGAATTCAATACCGACATTTTGCCTTTATAGGAACCGTAGTTCGTTTCCAGCCCCCAAAAAGACAAGATATATTGCGGCGGAACGCCGTATTTTTGCGCTAATTGATTGAGTAGAACACTGTGCTTTTGCAATAAGCGGCGGCCTTCATTGACCCGCCATTCGGTCGCGCGCTTACTGAAATAATTATCAAATGTCTGGCTGAATTCGGGTTGCTGTTGGTCCAGCTCAATCACTCGAGGGACAAATTTCAAGTTCGCAATGGTAGAGTTTATCGTCGCCTCTGACAGGCCTTCTGCACGTGCCCGCGCTTGCAGTCCAGTCAAGCACATTGGAAACGCCTCAGCATTAGATTGTACACTAACACTGATATCGGGCATTTGATTGACTTCAGCAGCTATGCCACTTGCTTTAGAGCTGGTTGCATTAGCACTCGCCGTTGGCGCACTTGAACAGGCACTCAGACTGACACAGGCGGCAATACTCGCAAACAGATAAGTTAACCCTTTAATTTTAATCAAATCAACAACTCCAATATTTGATCTCACAACAATGACACAGTAATCACACTGCTGTGGCTAAACACGACAATATTCCGTCTTCAAGAGGGAATTGCCCTAGAGAGATATTCGCCTTGGCATAACGAGTTAAAGGTTAGAATCCAAAACACCTTTAACGGCCAAAAGCATAGAAGACACGTTTCTCCGCTACGTAAAGCCCCTATCTAAGCCACATTTAGTCAGTAAAACAGCCTGTACCAAGGCGACTCATTATCGATAATCCTGACCCATAGTGACACGTAACACAATCCTTATCGCCATAAATACCTTGCGGCATAGGCTTATTGCTCAGTTATCCAACACAAAAAAATTCTTAACAAAGAATCCCTTGGTATCGCAGCACGTTACCGTATAATGGATAAGTTAACAGCACACATCAAAGAGACCTATCATGACTGAAATCAATGCGGCTTTGGCTGGCTTTATCAAAAATGTAAAACAACATCAGACGCTTTGGGGTCTAATGGATGAAACTGGCGAAGGCTGGGTCGTTTGTGATTCTTCAGAATTTGAAGACACAGATGTGATGCCATTATGGTCAAATGAAGCTACTGCAAAATCCCATTGCAGCGACGAATGGCACGACTATCAACCCGTTTCTATTTCATTAGAAGAATTTCTAGAATATTGGGTCTCAGATCTAAACGACGATGGTGTATTGATCGGTGTTGATTGGCAAACCGATGAAGATTGTCTTGAACTTGATCCAATTGTTTTAGCAAAAGATTTGGTTGATGTTGAAGAAGTTTAATCGCTTCAGTATGCCATTGATGATATCAAGGACTGAGGTGCTCATTCCTTGATGTCTGCTATTCCGCTTATCGATATTCCCTTCGACAAACGCCATACCTGCTGGTTTTGTGGCGAACCGAGCCATCAACACTTCGAATATATTGCACACACACATACACCACATTCTTCATTAGCTGTGCCCGCCTGCAGCGAATGTTTGCGATTAGCCAAACAACATACTCTTAGCTCCATTTGGGATTGTCGTATGGCCGTCAAAGATGCACTGATGCGTATTTATGCGAAACACCTCGCCATTGGGATTAATTGGACCGAAGAAGAGCTTGCTGAGTCCGAATTCTCCTGCAAAGTGTTTGAAGGTTTTAAAAAAAGTGCTTGGATGATGTACCAAATTGCCCGCGACCGTATCAATGCACCCGGTTGGCCACTGGTATTAGAGGGCGAAGAAATTGACGACCAAGGTTATAGCGCAGGTTTTGAATTCGATGGCGTGACTTTTAATTCAGTCAATGCCGCTATCCAATACTATTCGACGCAATTCACTTTAGATCCACAGTTTTTTGCCGAACTTGTGCGCCTCGTCGGTCGAGCAAGATTCAACTATGCCTTAAGGCTCGCCCGTATCCATATCGCCGCCGCCAAAGAAATGAAGCGCCAAGTATTAGACGATGTAGCAGCCGAATTAGCGTTATAATCGAGCGAGTTATAGGTAGTGGGTTGGCAGATGTTTGCAGAAAAGCAGTTGAAAAGGTAGCAGTTAAAAGAATGTGATTCAAAGACCGTATTAAAAACTGTTATTAAAGCGTTCCTTAAAAACACTAAACCTACCGATGATCGACTCAAGGTCAATCACCGATAGTTCGAATCTCAAAATGCGATCAGTGATTGATCACTTGTCTTAATCTTTCTTGCACCACTTCCACCAGCAAATCCGGTTGGAACTTAGAAATAAACTTATCACAGCCCACTTTTTCAACCATGGCATGGTTAAAACTGCCACTCAACGAAGTATTTAAGGTGATGAATAAATCCGACATAGCTTTATCGCTACGCACTTCAGAAGTGAGCTTGTAACCGTCCATTTCGGGCATTTCGGCATCGGTAATCATCATCAATAATTCTTTGGCAACTTGTTTACCTTCATCGCGCCATTTCTGCAATAACGTCAGCGCTTGTAAGCCATCAGATGCCTCAATAATTTCGATACCCAGTTGGCCTAACGTTTCACGCACTTGACGTCTGGCGGTCGATGAATCATCCACAATCAGGATTTTTCTGCCTGGCATTTCATGGACTAAGGTTTCGTCGAGTACACCTTCAGATAAACGGATATCGTAGTGAATGATCTCCGCCAAGACTTTTTCTACGTCGATAATAGACACTAACTGCGACTGACCTTGATGCTCTATGCGAGTAATTGCCGTTAGATAATTATTACGCCCAGCCGTTTTCGGAGGCGGCATAATATCGCTCCAAGTCATGTTGATAATGTGTTCAACCTTACCGACTAAGAAACCCTGCACACTGCGGTTATATTCTGTAATGATCATATTGGCATCTTCGTTAGGCGGCACGGGCTTAAACCCTATGGCCGAACGTAAATCAATCACGGGGATAGAAATTCCGCGAATATTAGCAACACCAGAAATATGCGGATGACTACCCGGCATCGCATTCAAGGGAGGAAGCTTGACGACTTCTTTGACTTTAAAGACGTTAATGGCAAATAACTGCGTGGAATTAATGCTAAAGAGCAACAACTCAAGTCGGTTCTCACCAACGAGTTTGGTACGCTGATCTACGGTTGCAAGTACGTTTGCCATAATGCTGCTTCTCTACTCTTGAGGAAAATCCTTTCCCCACATGCGACGGATTAGCTCAAATTATAGCGGTAAACTCCCATGAAGAACCATGCCGAGAGTCTATTTTATCTAAAAATTACAACCACTCTCGCAAAGTTCGGCCATAAACTTCGTTTAGCGCATCTCAGATATCTGCATCCCTAAGCTGATATCTTCAGATAATACGCGGCATTGCTAATATTTGGTCTTAGTGTTAACGCTATCATTTAATCCTAACGATTCAATTTAGGTTAAGCATCAACTCTAACGCCTAACGCAATATTTTCTGGGCGAGCACCATACCCGCAAGATTAAAGGCATTTCTATCGCGGACAATCTCAAATCCCAGCTGGCGCAATACCGTTAACAAATCACTATGATCAAAGCGATTCTGCTGTGGATGCTCAAATAAGCGCCGGCTCAATGGGTTACAAATTGCGGCACGATATAAATCCTCTATCACAAAGTATCCGTTCGGTTTCAGCACCCTTACAACTTCCTTAATGGCCGCTTGCCACTCTGGAATATGGTGAAATACGGCAAAATCAAACACCATATCAAACTCGCTATCGGCAAAGGGTAAACATGTTGCATCAGCAACCGAGAAACTCAGCCCTTTTAATCCTTGCGGCCGAGATTGCCAGCGGGATTGTGCGGAGGCAACCATGTCAGGGTCGATATCCACGGCCGTGATATGTCCCGCGCCAAAATGTTCGCGGATCAACTGAATGCCGTTACCAAACCCACAACCTATTTCTAACGCGCGTTCGCACAAAGCCATAGGTTTTGGCATCATAGAGGTCAATAAGGGCGCTTCGAGATGATTTTGTAGCCAAAAACGTAATGGATGCTGAACGATCTTTTTCTCAAATGGATTTAATTTCATGCCATCCTCTCACTATGGGTAAACTACTGTTGAATAATTTTACTGATCGAACTGCCATTATGGTACGTAATGATAGGAACATAAGTTCACCAGAGGCCACGATGAAATTACCTCTTTTTCCATTACCCATTTGTTTATTGCCCGAAGGTTACACGCAACTGCGGGTATTTGAACCTAGATATAAGCGCTTGGTCGCCGAATCATTAAAGTCAGGCCAAGGCTTTGGCTTATGTATGCTTGAAGAGGATGGTAAAACCATTCAGCCCATAGGCACCTTAGTGCATATTATTGATTTTGAAACCTTACCAGACGGACTATTAGGGATCAGTATTCAAGGTTCAAAACGCTTTAAACTTGATAAAATCAGTGTCGAAGCTGATGGTTTAAAGCGCGGAGACGTCAGTTTAATCGACAATTGGCCTGCTGTACGTATTGCGACCGATGAACGTTACTTGAGTCAAATGTTACAAAACATTCTTAAGGAATATCCGCAACATCTCAAGCACTACCAAACAGAACAGTTCGATGATATCGCTTGGGTCTGCCAGCGCTGGCTAGAAATATTACCCGTACAAGCATCCGAAAAGTACACCTGCATTAATGCCTTAGATCATATTATGACCCGAGATCTATTGCGGGCCGTCATTAAATAATACTGTGAATGATCCTTTATTTAAGCCACTTCGTATTGATTGAAAGTTTGACAGCAAAACTGGGCTCAGAAGTACAACACACTTCTCAATTTTGTCGTTACTGATATCACACTCAGCACTCACGACTGGGATAAGAGCGAAAATAATGGAAAATATTCAATCACAAAGCAGGCAAACTCGGTATCATGTCCCAATCACGTCTCTGACTAATTCGGCTATGGATAACGAAATTCCAGCTTCCCAAACCTGCGAGCCTCAAGCGGATGCTTTAATCACGTTTATGCTACAAGTAGCAGACAACCGAGACAGAGCCGCCTTTGGTCACTTATTTCAGCATTTCATGCCCAAGATCCGAGCCTTTGGTTTACAAAGACTGAATCAACAAGGATTGGCGATGGATTTAGTACAAGAAACCATGACCAGCGTTTGGACTAAGGCTCATCTATATAATGCAGAAAAAGGGTCAGTGACAACTTGGGTGTTTACCATCATGCGTAATCAATGTTTCGATATGCTTAGACGGGTACAACACAATAGAGAAGATACTTTCGGTGATGATATTTGGCCGCTGTGTGATGCGACCATGGCTCAAGACACACTCACTGATCACAAGTTGACGGCTAAATTACTCCAACATCTTGATGCCCTTCCCATAGCACAAAGACAAGTTGTGCAAGGCATTTACATGCAAGAACTCACTCAACAAGAGCTAGCCGATGCCCTAAAGGTACCAATAGGGACCATAAAGTCCCGTTTAAGATTAGGGCTAGAAAAGTTGAAAAGCTTCTTGGAGACACACAATGATTAAGCATCATCCCCAACAAGAATTACTCGTCAGCCATGCCAATGGGAACTTACCTTTATCAATGGCGATAGCAATATCCGCACACTGCGACCTATGTGAGACTTGTCGAGAGCAGCTTGCCCTATTCACAGAACAAGCTGCAAATTTAGCATTAAATCCTGATGGCGGTCATGCTGCAAATGATACGGGCGAAGAGTTGATGCACAGAGAGTATGTTGAGGTGCAACACTCTGGCGACAATCAAGAATCGGCATTGGACATTGACGCTATGATGGCGCAAATCATGGCTCAACCGGCAGCGACAAATGTGCCTAATAACGCCCCTATCGATGTCGACATAAAGCAACAGCATTACACTGTGCCCTCGGTGTTTCGTCAGCATTTGGCCCGTCCATGGCAAATATTAGGCAAAGTCAGTCGCATGCGTTTTGATGTCGACGAAACGAACACCCGCGCTAGCCTATTGCATATAGATGCCCAAGGTGAAATCCCCCAACATACCCATAAAGGTTATGAACTAACACTATTGCTAGCCGGAGAGTTTTCCGATCTTAATGGTGTCTATGTGCCAGGTGATTTTATCGTGCTTGACGGCCAACATCATCACTCACCGAAAACCATTAACGGTTGCTTATGCTACACAGTATTAGATGCACCGCTGCATTTTACCAAAGGTCTGAGTAAGCTACTCAATCCCATAGGTGAACTGATTTATTAAACCTTTTGACTGAGTTTTTAAACAACAGCAAACGCATAGATTCATTTATAAATTCAGTTTAATGAGTCCATTACATAACTGACTACGATTAATCCCATTAAAATGACCTATTTTAGTGGGATTTTTTATAACATTTACCTATAAAACGGCAATATTAACCTTAGTCAATTACCACAAAAATAAAAAACAACCCATAAACAGACCTAACTATACCTCTTTAAATCAAGTAAATAGCCACGAAAAATACACTTTAATTCAACATTAGCAAATAAATAATGACATCGAATAAAAATTAAACTTGCATAAGCCATTTTTATTGATATACTGCACGTCGTTTTGAGATACACCTTGTTGTTTACCTTTTTAACCCAGCCTGATATTTAGCAATCAGAGTTCGGTCCTCATAAAGAAAGCCTACTACAAGCAAAACCCCATAAGCTCAATCATTCGATATCACTAAAATCATGTGGTTATGTCTGTGAACTTACCGTTCTCCTTGTTGTCATAGTATTGTCATTAAGCTATGGTCAACTGGTTGAATCGAGTTATTCCATTGACGTAATCGACAACATGAAATATTTATCGATTAAGCATCTCTTGATTAATGAATCAAAGATGGGGTAACCTCGATACTCAATAGAACGAATCTTTCGCACAATTGCTAAGGATATTTTATAGTTACAACTATCTCACCTATGGGTGAATTAACAAAAAGGAGTGTGGCATATGTCATACAAAATTAATGGACATGAAATTACAGTGAACTTCCCTGTAGATTCAATCTCAGTAAATAAAACCTCAATTGCTTTTACCGATCGTCAAGGTAAAAACAGACAGACTTTTTCTAAACGTACAGAAGCCATCAGCTTTATGAAATGGTTATTGTCCGCGAACAAATAAGTCAAAAAGTAAGTAAAACGATAAGTTAAAAATTAATACCGCAGTACCCGTTTACTCAAGTGTATTTAATCGGTTTCCATTATCTTCGCAGTACCGAGCACTTAAGTAGACTGATAGCCGAATGTCACGAACACGCTATCCTTTTTTACGTCATTATGACGAGCACATTTGGTTCAGGCTGTATCTCTCTCACACAGATACCTGCCGAACCAAATGAGTCAAATCCAGCGTTAGATCACCTCTTTCCATTGCAGCATCCGCTAATATTCATACACATGAATACTGTTCAGCACATCATCTATGCCAAAACCCAATACTCAAATTGCCATGCAAACCTTGATAAACCAGATCAAAGAGACTATTCCATTCAATTTAGAAGAAGCACAACTGTGCCAGGGACAATGTTTAGGTTGTTCGAAGAAAATGCTGGAAATGTTAGATGCCGAAATCAGTTATTGGCAATTTAGTGAGGTGGCGCCTAGCCTAAAAGATTTAAAAAACCTCGAAAACATTGGCCGTCGTACCTATAAAATTCTTAAACGGAACCAGTTACTGTCTTAATCGCTTGTATTTGCATTTGACTATTTATGGGGCGCTTTACTTACACGACGTAAAATAAATTCAAAACTTAACTGACAATATGACCCTAATAGAAATCACATTGCCAGTTTTATCTTCGCTATTGTCGATAGCCGTTAAAAATCACAAATCGATAAGCTCAACTTCTAGACTCTGCCAACCTTGCGCGAATATCTGCCAAAGAATATTCCGTTAATAGTTCACCATCGGCAAATACGGGAACAAACTCGCAATTGTTGACATCTTGCCAGCTGGCTTGATCTTTAAGATAAAATTGACCCTGCTCATCTTTAAATACCGCTACTAAACCCTTAGCGGATTTTTTAGTGCCATCATCTGTTTTAGGATCTTTAAATATTTCTCTATCTTTACCATCAACTTTCGCAAAGGTCGCTTTCACGGCATAACCGTCAGTATCTCGGGTCACGTGTTGATAGGTAAAACTGCCAATCCCAAACACAATATTGGTTGACGCAAAACCTTTGGCCTTTAAACCAGCACAAATGGCTTCAGCACGTTCTATGGTGATTGAATCGCCATAGATCAGTCCAACATGGCTATTCAGCGCTTTGTAACCTTTGGCAGTTGTGCTACCCCCAAAGACGTCCCACAGACACTCAATAGCGCCTTTATATTCAGGACTCCCGATTGGTGCTTGTGGATCGCCACAAATGATCTTCACAGGGCAACCGGTATCAGGCCTAAACACCACTTTGCCATCGCGGGCAAGAATGCGGTCTTTTAACGCTAAGGTGAATTCTGTCATCACCTGCCAAAAATCCCAAGAATCTGAAACAATGCTGACAATGCCCGTAGGATAAATATCTTCAATCAGACGGCGGAACGTCTCTAATTCATTCTCCATGCCACCTGCACACATCACACTGTGCTCCGTTGCGGCCACACTGCCGCCAACGAGTTCATTATCACTATCGGCAAGGTAATATTGCTCAAGAAAATCAATCGCGGGAATGGTATCTGTACCCATAAAACTGAGTAAATGGGCGGCGCCGCTCATTACCGCAGCCTCTGCACCATACATGCCGCGGAAACTAAAATCATGGCCCTGCCAATCAACAAATGCGATGTCACCATCGGTTTCTAGCGCGTAAGTCTCAAATATTTTGCGGTATTGCAGCGCGGTAGTAGCACTGGTACACATACCCCACACATTAGCGGAAAGGATGGTTTCGAGATAATTGGTCAACCAAAAGAACCGCTCATCGGTATTGTACAAAATCAAGCAAGGCACTTTTAATGGATACACTGAGCCTTCAGGTAATGCCATAATTTTAATTGGTAAATAACCTAAATCATGCAACTCCTCAATATGCTGAGTGCCAACATTATTCGGCCCGAGATAGTTATTGATACGGCGGGAGAATTGACGAATGACCTGATCTTTAGGTTGTTGAAAGAAATCACGGTTCCAACTGTCGATCAAGAAATGCTTGATAAAATACTGCAAGCCAAAAAACACCATTTGGTCTGTATAACCACGACGGGATTTACGGGCGGTCAAGTTACTAAAAATCACTTGAGTATTATCGGGATATTGACGACGGTGGTCGACTTTATAGCCATCAATGGCGGTAACGGGATTCAAGTACATAATATTTTCCTTAATGATTCATATAACTCAAAACAGCATGGCAATCACAGAACTCGCTCGAAATATGTGCAGGGACACCTAAACTATCGGTACAAAATAATCTGTCGATGCCCACCTCGCGCAGAGCCGATTCGCTGGCCTTATCTTCATAATGTGACACGATCAAAATGACGCTTTGGGCCCCCTTTTGCTTTAACTTGATGGCAAGTTCGATAAAAGTTCTACCACCAGCACAAATGTCATCGACGATTAAGCAGGTTTTACCCGATAAATCATCACAGAACACTTCGGTAGCGATAATATGACCATTGACCACATCGCGATGTTTATCGGCCCTGATCACCGGCATTCCCTGTAACGCTTTAGCTAAGCCGAATACTTTTTTATTCGCCCCCGCATCGGGCGAGACTAACACTAGCTCACCCGATAATTGGGCAGTGATAGCGGCGACAAAGCTGTGATTGTCTATAACCTGAACTCGGTCTAACAATGCGGCGGTGACATCGCTGTGAGGGTCAAATACAGTGACCGAAGCATATTGCTGCTGATTAATTAGGCTAGCATAGACTTTTACCGACAAGGCCTCACCGGCATTACACACCCTATCTTGGCGAGCGCCCGGCATATAAGGCAGTAACAGCTCAATTTGCTCTGCACCACTACGACGCAATGCATCAGTTAACAACAAGAGCTGCATGATGGAATGATCGCCACGATAACCGAAGAAAACTGTGACGCGTTTCGCTGGAGGAACCAGTAGTTGAACATGGTTTTCCCCCGCACCAAATTGAAATAAACGGTAGTGAGTCTCATCGCTAGCTGCGGGTAACCGATAAAAATCGGCTTGCGAACGTTGAGCGTGAGAAGCATCTTGAGACGTTTGAATACGTTGAGACGCTTGAATACGTTGAGACATAGTAACCTCCTGTCTGTGGCAAGATTGCCGAAATTGACGGCGCCCTTGTTGTCTACATGAACAATAGTGTCTTAAAGACATTATTGTGTAAAGTTGATTTTTAGACTATTTCAAACGGAGCAACCTGAAATGTTATGCTTAAATGGCACATAGTGTCTTTTAGACACTATTAGTGGGAAAGACAACTAAGAAGCTACAATATGGGTATCAAGTGATACAAGAACCGGAGACATTAAGGCAAAATCAGTAATTAAACAGCCTTTACTGATTCAAAGTCACCATGAATAAGGCATAAGCAGTCGCCGTTACTCATATTGAGCAAGGCGAATATCTTGCTTAAATCCATATTCACTGTGATCAACATTCTAAATTTCTTAAGAAGCGATACGATGCGGTATTGGGTTTCAAGCGGTATAAATTAGCAGGACGACCACGTTCGGTGCGCTTTAATCCCGTATCGATCAATAAATCAGCCTGTTCAACCCGCCGACGAAAAGATTTACCTTGGATAGGCTTGCCCAGTAAAACCTCATGTACATGCTGCAATTCTGGCAAGGTAAAAGGTTCAGACAGTGCAAATCCTGGCACTAAAGAATATAAGGCTTTTTGTGTTAAGCGTTCCCGCGCTTGCTCGATTAACTGCAAATGATCAAACGCCAAGGGCATCTGCAACACATCCGCTAATGGCCACCACTTAACATCACTCACTGAATCAATCTGAATTTGGCAAGCTTGATAACTCATCAAGGCGGTATAACACACAGTCACCGACCAGCCTCTGACATCGCGACGACTATTACCCACAGTGCAAAGCTGCTCAATATAAGGTGGCACTACTGCGGTTTTCTCATGCAGTTTACGTAATACAGTTTGCTCAAGGGATTGATCGCAATTTTCATCGATAAACCCTCCAGGTAATCCCCATAAACCTAAAAATGGATGATTTGAGCGTTGTACTAAGAGTACTTTAAGTTGCTGATCGTGATAGGTAAACAATACGGCATCCACTGTCAGTAGCTGAGCCTTAAAAACCTTAGGATTGTAATTGGCGAGATATTCCGCTTCAGTCATTGATATTCCCCATCGTTCCAAATCATCAGCTTAACTTAGCATTACACAGCTTCAAACATATTATGTCTTAGTGTCACTAAGTCAATGATCTGAGGCACAGGATTAGCCACTTTGGCCAAATTTACGCTGATAACGCGGCAACATGGTCTCGTTCCCCAATAATCCGCCTTGATGCAAATACATCACATGACCTGGTTCACTACGTTGTAAATAATCTTCAAGCACAATAAAACCTAAGGGATCGTAGAGTAATTCAAACTGCACGCCTGAGGCGCAGACCCGCTGCCACATGGCATAAAATTCGGGGTAAAGTTTACCAAAATGATATTTCTTGCCGACATTAACAATCTGTGGATGCTCACTGGTATTGGAATTAAGTAAGGAAAATTGCAAGCGCAAATAATCATCGCCACCGACAACAGCACAAGTCACGACGCGAATATCCGTTTGCTGACGGATAAAATACTGATTTAAAAATAACGCAGTCGTTCCCGTCCCCGATGGTAAAAACACCGTTAAATCAACCAATCCATTCGCATTCGCAAACAGTACTATCTCTTGCGCCAATCTATTAACCCCGTATTCGGCGTAAGCACAGCGACCACCCTCTGGGATAAAAAGCGCCGTCGGCTCATTCACGAGTACTTGAGCCTCGATATAATCTGGGCAACTCAGTCGCACATCGCCCACTTGCGCAGTAGGCTCAGGCCTAGCATTAAGATTTGACAAAACGTGAGGCTCAGATTGCGACTGAGTGCACGCCTGCTTTTGTGCTATTAACACACTTAAATCGATAATATTAGCGCCATTCGCTAAAGCGGCAGCGTAATTGCCCGTAGGATGTTTAACCACTTGACTGGCAATATGATCTACATAAAAATCACATTGCCAGCCTTTCATCTTCGCTAATGTTGACAATGAATACAGTGAGTTAGCCAATGGCGAGCCGTGACCTATCACCTTGCTGATGCCTGCAAATTCATGATCTAAAAAATAGCCGAATTTGCGAGCTTTATTGCCACTAAACGCCGGATGCAGTAAATCATCACGTTTTAGGAATATGTCTCTGCCAGCAAAGGCAAATGTATCGACAGGGGAATTTGCAAACATCAAGCTACTCAAACGATTAAATTCTCTGGTTTTTAAACCAGTTAAGGGAAGGCTAGTGTAACTCCGCCCTTCCTGTTACGCCCTTAAGAAATTATCAATTTGGCGAAAAACTAGTGAAAATGACACATGAATCTCGAATACATATAATTAACCAATTGATTATGAACAATTTAAATAGTTGGCATAGTTATCGCTTAGACATTGACATATATTCAATTTATCGAAGCTAACGATAAAGGCTAACAGGGTAAACATAAGGAGCTTTCAATGGCTGTATTACGCTTAATATTCAACATAGCTTGGTTTGTACTCGGCGGATTTGTGATGGGACTCGCTTGGTGGCTCGCAGGTATCCTGTGTTTTATCAGTATCATTGGTATTCCCTTCGGCCGCGCCTGTTTTGTTATCGGCGAAATGACCTTTTGGCCCTTCGGCCAAGAACAAATGAACCGTCGCCACTTAACTGGACGTGAAGACTTGGGCACAGGTGCATTAGGCATGGTAGGAAATATCATTTGGTTCTTACTGTTTGGGATCTGGTTAGCCATAGGGCATTTGGTCCACGCCTTAGCTTGTTTTGTGACGATTATCGGTATTCCCTTTGGGATACAACATCTTAAGTTAGCTTTAATCAGCCTCACACCGATAGGCCAAACCGTAGTGGCTAAAGCTTAATAAGACAATGTGTTAACTGCGCTATTCACTCTCGATTATTTGGTTTCAAGAGTGGATAGCGCTTTGTCATCCCATACAGCAAATATCGCTTCGTTTAAGGCTATTTCTTCCTCCAATAAATCGTTGCAATCATATTGAGTATTGGCAGGCTCACTATCCACAGAAAACTGCACTTGCGGCTTAGTCGCCCCCACAATTTCCAACAGATAATGCGCCAGTTTTGCGGGTGTATCTATAGCGGCATCGTGACCACAATACGCGAGTACAATCAAATCGGTGTAAAAATGCCGTGCTAACGCCTTACTCGATGCCATACTCACCAGCGCATCACGGTCACCGCAGAGCACAGTTATCGGTACTTCCACTGTCAATGGACATTGGTATTGAAAAGCCGCCCAAAGTTGTCGCCATACATTACGTCTACTTGGTGTGGTATCGCGGCGAAACTCACTCCACTTGACAATTAACTCTCGGTCTCGCCGATGACGAAAACTGGTTAAACGCACTATAGTCGACTCGATTGGATGTAAAGCGTTACCCCGAGCACGCATGAAAAAAGCCTTCAATGCATTCAGCGGATTAAATCTTTGATACCAATACGATAAATTCGCCGCACTGCTGTTTAATACAAAGGCATGCCTTATCTGCCAAGGTCGCTGGCATGCCATTTCCAACGCCAACATACCGCCCATAGACAAGCCGAGGAGATAAATAGTCTCCCCTTCCTGTACCTGCTCATCTAATTGCTGCCACACGGCATGGGCATAATCAGCAATCTTAAGCGGACTTAATTCGTGGGATAGCGTCCCATTGCCCGGAAGATCCGGTGTCAGCACTCGCAATCCCTTTTGTCGCAGACGCTGATCGAAACCATTCCAATGGCGCTGATCACGCATTAATCCCCTTAATAACACCCAAGTTGTCATGACTGAGACTCCCGATACCAATAATGCCGCGCACGCTCTGTCAGCTCAGTCAAACGTTCAGGTGTTAACTGCTCTAACGATTGGGCATAGGCCGCTTCCATCATAAATTGCATGAGTACTGTATGCCTGCGTAAAATCCTATGGTGACGATGTGTTTTTTGTGGATTAAAAAAGCCAGCAAAATTAAATATTTGTCTAGGATTCTTCTTTATCCATGCCCAAGATCCCATCTCTAATGTCAAAGGTAAAAATGGCACCTGAGCAGAAGGATCAGCCACTTGGTGCTGGCGATAGAGATAATCCCAAATATCACCATGAGTGCGATAAAACTGGCTCTGCGGCGCCAACCGATAATGGCCGTGATGGGGATAACTCTGTTCAAATAATTGTTTTAGATGAAAAATATAATTGGCATTTTCGAAGGCGGTACGGGTATGGGCGTAGGGGAACCAGATATGATCACTCAAGCCAAATCCCGAGTGGGCATCGAGCGAAATCAAACTTGTGCTGCGACTCAACAGTTGTTGTACATAGGCAACTAAACCCGCAGTTTCCAGCTCCATTCCCCCAATACCGCGATACCAGGGCAGCCGTGACGATATACGCTGTCCTCCCACCATAAAGGACACTTTTTCACGGGATTCTATCGGAGCGTTACGCATCAAATCCACTTGATTACCATTGCCCCGCGTTCCCATGAATAACCCAACAGGATTCACTACAGGTACAAAAGCTAACCGCAGGCCCGTTAACATCTGTTGTAGGTGTTTATCCCAAACAAGCCGCTGCAATAAACTGTTTAACAATGCCAAAATAACTTGAGATCCAATACGCTCAACCCCATGCACGCCCCCCACAAAGAGTACTGTCGGACAAGGCGTATCTGTACCACCTAACTCAACACTGTAAAGGGGGAAATGCTCTTGGCGGAATGGAATGTCGGCAAGGATCTGATAATCTAACTTAAGATGATGAGTATCAATGAGTTGCTGCAGCGTATCTAACTCAAATGGAAGCTCAAAAGGAAGTTTCTTCATGTCACCTTAATCAATAAAATGAGAGAACAACTCATGCCGTTAAAGTGATACTAATAGTGAACAAAGACAAAATGATGACAAACTGCATATCAGAAGTGACTGTACGGGGAAATAAGCAGAAAAATAACGAGTAAAACAAAGAATAAACTATCCTAAAACCCTACATTAGTCTTCACGATAAAGTAGCTCTCCAATGATGGTTTCTACGTCAACCTGCGCTAAACCTTGGTCAACAATATCTCGCCAACGCCGTCCCTCTTCTGTATTACGAAACGCGATATAGAGCTGCTTATTCGCCAGAATTTGCCGATTGATTTGCAACTTTGTCGCCAGCGGCTGTAAGGGCTTTTGCTTGAGTAAATAGTGCAGAACGTTGACATCAATCACCGCGGCATCAATCCGACCTGCGGCAACTTTTTTGACATTATGCTCATCCGAAGTCACAGCTTCAGTCCGCTGTACACCGGAAACGATCATGCGATCTAAGGCCTGAGTATTCACATAATCTTTCACCACACCTAAGGTATAGCGATTAAGATCTTCAATATAATTCCAACTTACTGGATGGGACTTTTGCTCCACCAGCCCCAATGGACTTTCGCCAATCGGTTTTGAAAAGATAAACTTTTCTGTCTCTACATAGTATTCAGGAAAATAACCTATGTAGTCAGAGTTCGGCATAGTCGTAAGTTTGACAGCGCGGCTCCACGGATAAAAATCCACTTTTAACTGATGTCCCATAACGTTCAGCGCCGCCCGTACCACGGCAATACTGGCACCCTGCTCCGTTAATTGCTCTCCTGAATAAGGCGGCCAAAGTAAAGAAGTGAGCATTAAGGTATCCGCTTTAGCTACGCTCAATCCCATAAAGGAAAGACAATACACAAGGAGCATTGAACGCCATCGAACCATTTAGTACTCCTTTGCCTACATGGATTTACGACTACATCATCGACAACTTAACGCTTTCGTTTTTATCTGCCGAGATTTTATGACTGGTTAGATTTTATGACTAGTTTTAGTATAGCCATCAAGCCACAGCGGGGAAGTGAAGTTTTGTTACAATTAGAATAACGACATTAGCAGCGAAAGCTAACTCAACATGCAGCTTGACTTGATGGTATGACTCGCCAACTTTTTCATTAGCCAATTAGCTTGTTCGTTTATCTGCTAACCGAAATAGCTAGATAGAATAAAATTCAAGCCACATTGCGCGGCTTGAAAGTCAAAAAAGCGCACTCGCAAAATCACATCACTTAAGCATTAATATCTTCATATAACTCTTGATACATCAGCTCGCGCATTTTGAATTTCTGAATTTTTCCCGTCACTGTCATTGGATACTGATCCACAAACTTGATGTAGCGCGGCACTTTAAAGTAGGCGAATTTCTCGGTGAGAAAATGACGAATATCAGCCTCTGTAATCGCGGCTCCTGAGCGGACTTTAATCCAAGCACACACCTCCTCGCCGTATTTATCGCTTTGAACGCCAAAGACCGCCGCATCCTGCACATCTTTATGGGTGTAAAGTTTCTCTTCAATCTCACGGGGATAAATATTCTCGCCGCCGCGAATAATCATATCTTTAATGCGCCCCACAATTTGCACATAACCTTGCTCATCCATTTGGCCAATATCGCCCGAATGTAGCCAGCCTTGACTGTCTATGGTTGCCGCCGTTTTCTCAGGATCATTCCAATAACACTGCATAATGCAATAACCACGACTACAGACTTCGCCGGGTTGATTAATTGGCAGCACTTCGCCAAATTCATCGACAATTTTCACTTCGGTATGGGGTAAAGCACGGCCAACGGTGAGAACGCGTTTCTCTACGGGTGAGTCGATTTCAGTAATGTGATTGAGCGGACTGCATTCGGTCTGACCATAACCAATCAGCACTTCCTTCATATACATCAGGTTTTGTACACGTCGCATCACTTCTTCAGGACAAGTTGCCCCCGCCATCACGCCGGTACGTAAGGAACTCAAATCAAAACGAGCAAACTCAGGGTGTTCCAACTCGGCAATAAACATGGTCGGTACGCCATGCAAAGCGGTGCAACGCTCTTGCTCAATCACTTGCAATGTCGTCAATGGATCGAAGGATTCACCGGGGAACACAGCAGCTGCGCCTTTGGCTAAGCAGACTAAACTGCCGAGTACCATGCCAAAACAATGGTATAAAGGCACTGGAATACAGAGTTTATCGTGGCAGGTAAACTTCATCGCCTCTGCGACTAAATAGCCATTATTCAATATGTTATGATGGGATAGGGTCGCACCTTTCGGGCTGCCCGTCGTGCCAGAGGTAAACTGGATATTAATCGCATCGTACGGGCTTAATTCCTTAGCAATACTCTCGAGCATTATCCTGTCAGCGGCGGTCACATCAACGATCAAGTCATCAAAATTCAACATACCGACGGATTTCTCCGCGCCCATACGGATCACAAATTCAAGCTCAGGTACGGCTTTAGCTTGTAATTTACCCGCTGGGCAAGAAGTTAGCTCAGGCGCCAATTCATATAGCATCTCAAGATAATTGCTGGATTTAAACTTATCGGCACAAATTACCGCGCGGCAACCCACGTTACTCAGCGCATATTGCAACTCTTCAGGGCGATACGCAGGATTAATACACACCATGATGGCGCCAATTTTAGCGGTCGCATATTGGGTTAAACACCACTCGATATTGTTAGGCGACCAAATCCCTACCCTATCACCAGACTTAATACCGAGTTTTAATAGTCCTGTGGCGAGCGCATCGATTTGGGCAAGATATTGGCGGTAATTCCAGCGGATATGTTGATGGTGTACGACGACAGCTAATTGGTCGGGATACGTTGCCGCAATCTCATCAAGATATTGACCTATGGTCTTCTCAACGAGTTTCGGTGATGACTCGCCTCTAAACTCGCTAACATTGAGCGGGCTTATAACTTGGCTTGTAGGAACTGACATTAAGGCCTCCGTGCATTTATTATTATGGTTAGCGAGGTCCAAACTAACCAATCCACGGATCATGTCACAAGTAAAAAAGGACTTTATTAGACTAAAGAGTAAGACAAACGATTAGATAACAATCCATTAAAGCCCAGTGCTAACGGCTGATAAACTCAAAATGAGTACTCGACTTAGGCACATTTAAGCTTTGTAACCGCTCAACAATGGCCAGTAACACCCCTTGGCGACGCATATTTTCTAACACGCCGGGGCTAAAAACCTCGAGTCGCGTCATGGCCGTCAACAGCAACTTACATTGTGCGATGCTCGCATCACGAATATAGGCAGGTTTATCGACTAAGTAACTGTTGTTATACCAATAGTCCCAAGTGAAATTAGCCAATAACCAACCTTGCGTTGTCAGGTCATTAATAAATTCCAGCATTCGCTCATGACTTAAGATCACATCACCCGCCGTAAAATCCTTAAGATATTTAGTGTATAAGCCACAATCGGATGTCATTGTTGAAGTCCCCATAACACACCTCACAGGTTTTGGTTGCCTCTGCTGCCACAACTTGTACGACACCAGTCACACACCGAGATCGAATTTGACGCTTTGCCTTAGAAACGAGAATTTGCATAAGGCATACCAAATAAGATTGCTGTCAACAGGCTAAGCCACGTTATCTGAACGGAAACTTAATCAAACTCACAATATTTGATATGGGTGACGAACTGGGGTATTCGACAAAATTCAGATAAACTCAGCGGTATTGAAGCGCTTAACGGCAACTATGAGTAAAGGAAACAAGATGAACTACTGGCTTATGAAATCGGAACCCGACGAATTCAGCATAGATGATCTTAAGGCTTGCCCTAACCAAACTGAAGCTTGGCATGGGATCCGTAACTATCAGGCGCGCAACTTTATGCGCGATGAGATGCAGATTGGTGATCAGGTATTTTTTTACCATTCAAGCTGCAAAGTGCCCGGAATTGTCGGTATCGCTGAAGTTGTGACCAATGCGTATCCCGACAGCACAGCCTTCGATCCCGAATCGAAGTATTTCGACCCTAAGTCAGATCCAACCAAACCAAGATGGCTGCGAGTGGATATCCGCTTTGTCGAAAAATTTAACGAGATTATTCCCTTAAGTTTGATAAAAAGTTTACCCCAACTGGCGGACATGTATTTAGTCTCTAAGGGGTCAAGACTCAGTATCCAACCTGTGACCGCCGAACAATGGCAAGCCGTACTCATGTTAACCCGCTAGAAAGCAATCTTGAGCTAGAACGTTCAGCTATAGTTCATTTAGCATCGCCTATTGTTGGCCACATCCAGCATTGGACACAACATCAACTCAATGCCCCTTAGGAGTACAGATGAATAAATTGACCTCAGTGGTAATCACAGGACTTGTCCTCAGCTTAACTATGTCCATCTCTACCTTTGCTAAAGATGACCATGTGCACCACAAAAAGGATAAAAGCCTACCGCCGGGATTACAGAAAAAAGTAGACCAAGGTCAGCCACTGCCACCCGGTTGGCAGAAAAAACTCCAGCGTGGTGATGTGCTTGAGCATGATATTTATGATCGCGGCCGCATCGTAGTGCCCTTAGACAGAGATGGCATCATTAGCATTCAAGTCGAAGGTGCACTAATCAAACTCGATAATAACAGCCGTAAAATCCTCGATATCGTCAATATCATTACCGATTAACTTCCCATGGCAAAATGGCATTTATAACTGACACTTTTACAACTACGCCCAGCGCTTATCTGGGCGTTGAGTACTTATTAATACTGCTTTGATCTATCAAAAACGTTGTTTGTAAGACAATTTATCACCCCAGTCCTCACTCAATAACGTTCTAACTTACAATAAAGCAACATATTGATATTTATCATATCTTTACTATCTGGCTATTGGTCGTAAATTGGCTAAATGCTAGACTCATGCAGGGTGAAAAGAGATCGAACAGGACAAGATAAGTGTCACCTAAAAATACTCATGCGGCTAAGGCAAAATCTTAATTGAATTCATAGCATCCCGATAATGACCGTAGACTAACGCTGGATTTTTGATAATGGAAAACACCTCACTTCAACGGGTTAAGCAGGCAATTATTGCGGGGTTCTGGGCATCACTCGCCAGTATTTCTGTGGGGTTTCTATTTAAACTCTGGCTAGCACAATGGGTTGCCAAAGCCGATCTAGCGCTCTATCACACAGTGGTCGACATTATCTCACTGTCGCTAATCCTAATGACGGGATTTCGCTCCTCTATGGTGGTGACCTACTCCCAGACCAAGCAAGATGTGGATATCACTAATATATTCCGCTACAGCTTGATCGCTATGGTACTACTGACATGGGGCTTAGTTTTACCCTATATCAAACACAAACTTCAGCTCAATGTAGAATATTTTCAATTGGTTGGGATTATTCTGAGTATGGGGCTCAAGGTCTATTTTACCAATCAAATTGCCATGTACCGGCTATATGCCATCTCCAATCGAGTCACTTGGTTAGAGCCGCTCGCGCAAGTGACTAGCTTTTTATTATGTTTCCATGGCTTAAAACAAACCGCCATTGCATCACTCTTTTACAGCATGACACTGTCATCGCTCATTGTTGCCTTATATATGTACTTAAAACGGCGCAAAGATATTGCCACTCCGCCCTTAAGTGCGGTGCATTTTGATACGGGTTTACGCAGTTTTATGAAGAAAAGCCTGACGGCGTCCATGGAAGCGGGTGCCAGTATCTTGATGATTTACATCACCGTACTGCTGACTATTGCCTATTTCAGCATAGATGAACTGGGTGATTTCCAAGTGGTGGTGCGGCCGATGATCACTTACCTCACCCTGCTTTTTGTCTTTCCCATCTACCGTTTTGTGCTGCCCGAAGTCGCAGTGTGCGTACGAGAAAAACGCTTTGACGAAGTCCAACAAATTAAATCATGGCTGACGAAAGTTTCTTTGTGGATCAGCGGTATTTTTTTTGTCGTTATGGTCTTTGCGAGCAAGCCGTTAGTCGCTTGGTTATTCCCCGAGCAATACATTAAAGCGGCCCCAGTATTAATGCATTTCTCCATGTTTTTTATATTTATGATGCTCAATGGCTACCAGCTAGCTTATATCAAAGCTCATGGCTACTTTACTCAAAGTCTACTTATTCGCCTTGCTGGTATCGCAGTACTGGTCGGTACTTTCTACGCTTACCGCCTGTATACGGAGAATGTCGTCGCGGTGATTTTAGCCTTAGGCACGGGCTATTTGATGATGTATCTAATATCTAAACTAATTGAAAGACGCATTCAGCAAAGCCTTAACAACCAAACGCTGCCTTAGCAACAACTAAAGACGCTTAAAATGTTGAAGGAAATGACAGGCTTCAACTAAAAAGGCATCCCAGAGGATAGTCTGGAATGCCTTAAGAGAAGACAGCATGTCAGCTTATCATTTAGCGCCCATCGAGCATGCGACCAAGACCTCCGAGTACAGAGCCTTCACCGCGATCACTGCCACCCGCTGATGGGGCATGGGCGATAATGCGATCCGCCATACGTGAGAATGGCAAGCTTTGTAGCCAAACAGTCCCGTGGCCTTTGAGTGTGGCTAAAAACAAACCTTCACCGCCAAAGACCATAGACTTTAATGAGCCTGCACGCTCTATGTCGTAATCAATCCCAGAGGTAAATGCAACAAGACAACCGGTGTCAACTCTTAAGGTTTCACCTTTGAGTTCTTTTTTCACTAAGGTGCCGCCCGCATGGATAAACGCCATACCATCGCCCTGTAGGCTTTGCAGAATAAATCCTTCGCCACCGAAAAATCCCGTACCTAAGCGGCGATTAAATTTCATCGTCACGCGTGTACCTAAAGCCGCAGCCAAAAAACTGTCTTTCTGACAGATAAGCTCACCACCATGTTCGGCCAAGTCGATCGCTAGGATAGTGCCAGGATAAGGGGCGGCAAAGGCGACTTTACGTTTTTGATTGCCTTGGTTGGTAAAGTGAGTCATAAAAATGCTCTCACCCGTCAATGCCCGTTTACCCGCGCCCACCAACTTGCCAAAAAAGCCTGACTCAGGCTCAGAGCCATCGCCCATTTTGGCCTCAAAGCTAATATCTTGCTCTAGGTAATTCATCGCGCCCGCTTCAGCGACCACGGTTTCGTTAGGATCGAGTTCCACTTCAACCAACTGCATACTGTGGCCGATAATTTCATAATCCACTTCATGACAACGTCTAGACATACTGTTCCCCTTAACTGTCAGTTCCTTGTTACTATCTTTTAGATTGACCCCGATGGACGACTCTTTACCTATCCCGGCTCAATTTCACTCTTCATCTCGACCCTAATCTAGATCTAAGCTCAGTCTGAATTTAGGCCTTATTTTAACTCTCAATCTAAACCTTCATCTGACCTAGGCATTAATCTATGACATAAAATGTCAAAATGCGATTATTTTATGCGGTAACTTGTATCAAAAGATGACAAGTGAAGACTTATCAACCTAAACCCACACCATTAAACTGCTCAGCCTTAGCAAACTCCTCTAATATCAACTCGGTAAAAAGTTGTCCCGCACGACCTAACGGTCGCTCTAAGGTCGAGACGAGCTGTGGAATAAACGTAAAACGACTGCCACCGACAAAGTCGATTTCAACTAACTCCCCCTTCACCAACTCTTCTTGCACTAAAAAGTCCGGCAACCAGCCAAAACCTAAGCCTTTTAACAAGGCGTTCTTTTTCATGATAAAGCCAGAAAGATAAAACACTTTATCGCCGCCAAATTGCATTTCATCGCGGTAACTTTTATTGGGTGAAGAGTCTTCGATAGTTAATTCCACATGTTGCTGCAGTTCAGACAAACTAATTTCGCGAATAAAAGACAAAGGATGCGAAGCACTTGCCACCAGCACGCTAGTAATTGCAGGCAACGGCTGCGGATGATAATAGGGGCCAGTGCGATAATCTTTCACTAACATCAAGTCGGCATTATCCCGCTCGAATCTATGTTGTACGCCGCCTAAAAATTCCATATTGAGCTGAATTTTAGTGGGGATTTGATGTTCAGCCATACGCTTTAAAGCCGTCATAATAGGCTCCATCGGCAAGGCTCCGTCTATCACTAGCTCTAGCTTTGGCTCCCAGCCTTCACTGAAACGGCTGGCAAGATGTTCAATGTTTGCAAGGTGTTGCAGTAATCTTTGTCCCTCGGCCAAAATCACGCGGCCCTCTTGCGTCAGCTCAGCACGATATTGCTCACGGCTAAAAAGCGGCACACCTAAGTGCTCTTCTAACTTTTTAACTTGATAACTCACCGCCGATTGCGCCTTGTGTAATCGCTCCGCCGCCTTGGCAAAACTGCCCTCTTCCACCAGCACTTGCAGCACATTAAAAGCATCAATATCGATGCGCATGGTCACTCCTTGGCTCTAATGAACATGTCACGGAAACACTACGATTCGTAAAGATTAGAATACCATCTAATTTTTGGATTGAGATAACGGATTTATTATTCTTTTTTTTGTTCATTCAAGCAACTAAATTGATAACAAGATCACATAACCATAACGACAAGCGAAGTAGAGCTAATCTCACGCCGCTGTAAAAACCAAGGATCCTCCATGCCATTTTATGTGAAACAAGGCCAGATTCCCCATAAGCGCCATATCGCATTTGAAAAGGAAAACGGCGAGCTTTACCGTGAAGAGTTGTTCTCAACCCATGGTTTTTCCAATATTTATTCCAATAAATATCACCACAACATGCCAACCAAAGCATTAGAAGTGGCGCCCTATAGCCTAGGCCATGGTGCCAATTGGGAAGACTCGCTTGTCCAAAACTATAAACTCGATTCCCGCGACGCCGACCGTGAAGGTAATTTTTTCAGCGCCCGTAACAAGATTTTTTATAACAATGACTTAGCACTGTATACCGCCAAAGTCACCGCCGATACCGACGAGTTTTACCGTAACGCCTATGCCGATGAAGTGGTTTTTGTCCACGAAGGCGAAGGCACACTCTACAGCGAGTACGGCACGATTAAGGTCCAAAAGTGGGACTATCTCGTGATCCCACGTGGCACGACTTATCAGCTTAAATTCAACGATTACAGCAATGTGCGACTTTTCGTCATCGAGTCATTCTCTATGGTGGAAGTGCCTAAGCATTTCCGTAACGAGTATGGTCAGCTATTAGAATCGGCACCTTACTGCGAGCGCGATTTGCGCGTACCTACATTGCAAGATGCTGTGGTTGAGCGCGGCGCCTTCCCCTTAGTGTGTAAGTTTGGCGATAAATACCAACTCACCACGCTCGAATGGCATCCCTTTGATTTAGTAGGTTGGGATGGCTGCGTTTATCCTTGGGCATTCAACATCACAGAATACGCACCAAAGGTAGGCAAAATCCATCTCCCCCCTTCTGATCACTTAGTCTTTACCGCCCATAACTTTGTGATTTGTAACTTCGTACCGCGCCCCTACGATTTCCACCCTAAATCGATTCCGGCGCCTTATTACCACAACAACATAGATAGCGACGAAGTCTTGTATTACGTCGATGGCGACTTTATGAGCCGCACGGGTATTGAAGCGGGTTACATGACCTTACATCAAAAAGGCGTGGCCCACGGACCACAACCGGGCCGAACTGAAGCCTCAATTGGCAAAAAAGAAACCTATGAATATGCAGTGATGGTGGACACGTTCGCCCCACTGAAATTAACCGAACATGTACAAAATTGCATGAGCAAAGACTACAACCGCTCTTGGCTAGAAGACTAGCCCCAAGCCACCAGCACTCCCATGCGGGAGTCATTAGAGTGACGGCGTGTTGCACTAAAATAACGAGGAAAACATCATGGCAAGCGAACTCAATCCACTGGGCTTATTAGGTATCGAATTCACTGAATTCGCCAGCCCTGATACTGATTTTATGCACAAAGTCTTTATCGACTTTGGTTTTTCTCTGCTGAAAAAAGCCAAGAACAAAGACATCCTGTACTACAAACAGAATGACATTAATTTTCTGCTCAACACTGAACGCGAAGGTTTCTCAGCTAAGTTTGCTAAATCCCACGGCCCAGCCATTTGTTCTATGGGCTGGCGTGTAGAAGATGCCGGCTTTGCCTATCGCGTTGCCGTTGAACGTGGTGCAAAACCCGCCGATGATGCCAACAAAGATCTGCCTTATCCTGCGATTTACGGCATTGGTGACAGCTTAATTTATTTCATCGACACCTTTGGCGCAGATAACAATATCTATGCCGCTGATTTTGAAGATTTAGACGAGCAAGTCATCACCCAAGAGAAAGGCTTTATCGAGGTCGATCACTTAACCAACAACGTCTACAAAGGCACAATGGAACATTGGGCTAACTTCTATAAAAACATTTTTGGTTTTACGGAAGTGCGCTACTTTGACATCAGCGGCGTACAAACCGCGCTAGTGTCCTACGCCCTACGTTCGCCAGATGGCAGCTTCTGTATCCCGATCAACGAAGGTAAAGGCAGCGATAAAAACCAAATTGATGAATATCTGAAGGAATACAATGGCCCAGGTGTGCAACATTTAGCCTTTAGAAGCCGCGATATCGTAAAATCTCTGGATGCGATGGAAGGCAGCTCAATCCAATGCTTAGACATCATCCCTGAATACTACGACACCATTTTCGACAAGTTGCCTCAAGTGACTGAGAATCGTGAGCGCATCAAACATCACCAAATTCTGGTGGATGGTGATGATACAGGCTATTTATTGCAAATATTTACTAAAAACCTGTTTGGACCGATTTTCATCGAAATCATCCAACGTAAGAATAACTTAGGTTTTGGTGAAGGCAACTTTACGGCCCTGTTTGAATCAATTGAACGGGACCAAATGCGCCGCGGCGTACTGTAAATTGTCATCCAACTAATAAAAAACGGTACGCACTGCGTACCGTTTTTCTTTCTACGAATATCTATATCGTCATCTAAATCACTATCAGCTTTGACACCAATCACTCGGCTTTAACTTTCCTGCGCTAGTCCACATCGATAGGTTTGATAACTTTACAAGGGTTCCCCGCCGCCACACAGTTCGCCGGAATGCTCTTATTCACTACACTACCAGCACCAATGACACAATTATCACCAATGGTCACACCGGGCAGTACAGAGACGTTTCCGCCTAGCCAAACATTATTGCCGATTTGAATTGGCGCGCCGTATTCCGTCGTTTGCCGCGCGATAGGATTAATAGGATGCGTTGCGGTAGAAATCATCACATGGGGACCAAACATCACATTATCGCCAATCGAGACGGAGCAAACATCTAATATGGTTAGATTATGATTGGCGTAAAATTGTTTACCAATATGGATGTTATAGCCGTAATCGCAAAAGAAATTAGGCTCAATATGGGCACAGTGTTGAATATCAAGCAGGCCACGAAGATGCTCCATTCGGGCATCAAGTAAAGTCGGTTCGGCCAGATTAAACTGATGACAAATGGATTTCGCCCGCATCCGCTCAGCCAATAACTCATTATCCCAAGCCTTATAGGGCTGGCCCGCCAACATTTTTTGTTTCTCAGTCATCGTATTGTCAACATTCCGTCAATGATGACCTAACCCTAACAATCGATTGATGAAAGTTCAAGAACTGCCTCATATGCTCTTGAATGAACTACCCGTCTTGCTGACAGAACATTTAGCTAACAGCCAATGTGAGTCACATTCAAGCATTCAATCTCAATCGAGACAAAGGTCATTGCCTTTGTTCGTCATCACAATAGAGTTCTGCAAATAAATACACTAGACACAAACTGTTCAGCGGCATGACAGGATTTGTCCAAATCATCCGGCTGTGACGCCCTGCTTCACCGAAGATTTCAAGCAATAAATCCGAAGCCCCATCGAGTGCTTTAGGATGTTCAAAGCAAGATTGATGCACATTCAGCACCCCTTCCAAGCGGTAAATTTGTTTTATCCGCGAAAGCTCACCGCAAGCCTGTTTCAATTGGGCAATGGCATTTAGGGTCGCAAGACGACAGGCAGCGTAGCCTTCGCTCACAGTATGATCGGCGCCCAATTGTCCTTGATACTGAAGCTCGCCCTCTAAATAGGGAAACTGACCCGAGGTCATTAACTGACTGCCAACAATTGAATAGGGTTCATAATTTCCAAGAGCCGCAGCAACCTCAGGTAGTTCAAGCCCTGCCGCTACTAGCCGCGATTCAGGTGTGATCATCATAATGTCACCTCCTGAGATGAGGCATTCGCAGGATTAAGCAGCGGGGCTAACCAGGTCGTCAAATGCTGAGGATTGACTGTCAGCCAGTTCGCAGCGGCCTCATCTTCCGTCATTGCTTGTCGATTAACCGCATAATCGAGTTCTGCAACCATTTGATTCGATAATACTATATTATCAAGTACCTGAATTTGTACGGGCGAGAAATTAACCGCTAACTCGCGTTCACGGGCGAGCAATACCGCTTTATCTTTTCCCCCGAGTAAACCTTTAGGGTCCTGAAGATCGCGAATACCGTATTGATGGTGTAAAAATTGTGGATGCCACAAAGGAACGATCACCCACTCGTTTACCGCTACGGCAGACTCAAAAGCCGCGACACAGTCGGCTTGAGTGCCTGTTCTAAATTGATAACCTGCCGCCGTTAATCCATATTGCGTCATGATATTTTTAGAAAATCGCGTGATCCCCGCCCCCTCACCAATCCCTTGAATGATAGGCCGCATATGTTGCTGCACGTCAGGCTTGAGTAAATCCTCAATGCTCGACACTTGCTCAGCAGGCACATAATCGGGTACGCCCCAGAGCGCATAGGGCTCATAATGTAGTCCGAGTTGCCGCGTAGCAACTCGCTCTTCGACACCTTGTCGATAAATCCCATGGCTATGGGGCAGCCATGCTGAACACAGCATATCCACTTTACCTTCACCTAGCTGCTCAAAATTAGCCTCGTGCAATGCATAGCTTCGTTGCACCTCTTTGCCCATAATCCCTATCACATGGGCCACCACAGCGGCGGTGACGCGATGAAAACTTAAGTCCGTCACTCCCATGCGAATCATCGGCTTACCCTGTGAGCTCTCCATATTTGTACTCTTATTCAATGAATTCATACCCATCGCACCTCGAGGAAATAATGCCAATGATGCCAAACTGCCCAATCCCAACGTTTGCAATAATTGCCTTCTAAAGACATTAATCTCCGCCATGTTCAGGCTCCTTGGTGTCTAAAATAGTGAGCCTATCCATCACAATCCCTACGATTGCGTTATCCTTTGCATAGGGGAATATCATCTCTACTTTGATGCCATTCGGATCTTCAAGGAACAACTGATGCTCACCAATCTCAGGCACAATTCGTTCCTGAAAAATCATCCTCTGCTGGCATAAATGCTGCTGCATCTGGTGTAAATCCGTGCCACGAAACGACAAATGGTCAACACGTCCCGAGCCATAAATATTTCTGCTTTCCCCTAAGTAGGCATCTAGCGCCTGATCGCCCGCTTCCACTAAATGCAAAATGGGCTTATTTGAGGCATAGAGCCAATGTCCAGGAAAACCAAACTGTGGCCGCCAACCTAATTTCAATCCAAGAATGACTTGATAAAACAACAGCGTTTCAACCAGTTTGGGGGTTCTGATGGTAAAGTGATCCAATCCGATAATGTTCATATTGTCATCCTCTGGATGTCGTGACTCAGTGACTCGGTATAACCAAGTGCAAATCCAAACCGTTTTAATCCGCAAAAATCGTGTGAATAAATTCAGTTCAGATAAGCACTTGACGTAAGGTTATAAGATTAATGGTTAAGGTTAATTACCACGAACGCCCGCCGCTAACGGCTTAAAACGGAAAATATAATAAGGTGGACTGTTTTCAGCTTTGCCATTGTTTAATGGCGCCGATAACGGTAATTGCGCAGCCCCAGAGTACAAATAACCTTGCTTGCCATAACTCACACCGTCGGGCCAAACCATACGTTCATCATGGACATAAGTGCGATACTGGCGAGAATCAGCAGGGATCACGCCAATGGCCCGCTCTCCCACTTCCGTTAGATACAAATTATTCGCTTCATCAATACTTAAGCCACCGTTGTCGGGCTTATCGGCATAAGCCTCCACTTTGGCAGAGAGTGCCGCAGGCGTTAACGAAGGATTGATGAGATCTGTCATCCGCACACGGTAAACTTTGTCTTTATTCATCGGGGCAAAGTAGAGCCATGTTTGGGTTTTATCTAAAGCAATGCCATCGGCACCCACATAGACTTCAATCTGCTTTCTATCTTTTGAGTCTTTATCGATAATCAGTGGCCGCTGTAAGTCTGGCATCACACTGTTATCACCCTGTAATAGGCGCCGACTTTTCCCTGTATTTAAGTCCACAACCACCAACGCAGCCTTTTCACCAATGGGACCCGTGCCAATCCCCTCATCGGCAATCACAATCGCTTGATATCGAGATGAGATAACAAAGTCATTATGTTGTGACTCAGGAAGAGAGACTGGCGCGGGCAAATGAATAATGCGATCTAATTGGTTTTTCTTGGTATCCCACGCCACTAATTTAGGCTCAATACGTGGCGCCTGCTGGCCAGAGTCTAATAGCCTAACTCTGTCTTGATCGTCGGTTCGCAGCCCTAAAACCCAATTAAGGCAAGTGTCAGGTTCTTTCGCTTTGCCCTGCGGATCATGGCATTGCTGCCAATCCGAATTAGGAAATGGCTTAGTACTACCATCCGCTAAAAGCTCTGCCACCTTAATGTTAGGTTGATAGAAAGGGTGATAACTGAAAATCAATCGTTCATCTGATGTGAAAGTAATACCGCCCACAGCCCCATCAAGTTCGGCAAAGACTTCCATTTTTGCCAGCGGCTCAGTCTGTGTCGCCCATGAGTGAGAACACAACAAACTGCTTGCCAGTAGAGTAAAAGCCTTTGATAACATTGGGTATGTAATGCGCGTAGATAATATGGTCATCTTCATTCCTCCTAACGTGGGCCAGCTAAAAGCGTTAAACTTGCTTCGCCTAATCTATGCTGCCAAAGATAGAATCCAACCAAAGCGGGTGTTGATCCCTTGTCTATCGGCAACTGCGCCACATCCAAAGCATGCACTGTCCATACATAACTGTGTTCACGTCCCTCTGGTGGACAAGGTCCAAAGAATCCAGGTTTACCTAAATCGGTATTAGCTTCAATGGCACCACTGGGTAGCGCTCCGCCATTCACACCACCTGCGAGAGTCGACACCTGTGCCGGAATGTCATACACAACACGGTGCCAAAAACCACTGCCAGTAGGCGCATCTTTGTCATATAAAGTGACAGCAAAGCTCTTGGTACCGGCAGGTACATTTTGCCAAGTTAAACGCGGCGCAATATTTTCGCCCGAACAACCAAATTGATTCCAATAATACTCAGGAGGGAACCTTGAATTATCAGCTAAATTACTTTCGAGACTAAACGCAGAGGCACTGTCGTCAGCCATAACGTAATTAATACTGGCGGCCAAAGCGACAGTCACCAAGAGAGTATTTTTAAAAGAGGAGAAATAAGGCGATTTCATAATGTGCTGAACCCATTTTTGAACTGTCCTAGAACAGTCATTAACCATTGATTTGAGAATGTGGGTTAGCATATCAATCAAATTATGATTGATAAGGCGCATTTGGTTGATATGAGTTTCAAAAAATATTGGATAATCTCAACATGCTTCTCAGTTATTTTTAGGTTATGGTACTTTCAGCAAAAATAATGCAAAAAAGTAACAGCCAAACGACTAAGATATGTTCTTAACACAATAATATAACGAGGTTTCGCTATGATTAAAGCGGCTTATCAACCTTGGTTTCCCTTGAACAGAAACCTAAAACCACACCCGAACCTGAGTTGCAGATTAGACCATTTATCTTTAACCATACTGTGGCAGGAACTTGATAACGATGCATTCACGATGGAATTATATTTCCCAACGATATCTGGAATACAAGTAATTGATGAGTCAAGTTATCAAACCTTCTTAGATAACATAAGTGATAACTTTAGCGATATTCAACATCATGATAAAAGCAATACGCCATTCCCTATTGATTCAGATTTAAATATCACGAATCAATCTAATGCCGATTATTTTTCTTTACCTTGGCCAATATGGAAGTCGGTAAAAAATGCTCGCCGTCCTTATTATGGTGACTTAGGCGAACATATTTACCAAGACCTATACAGTTATTATATGGTGGGCGCCGATAGTGTCTACTTGATCGATACTGATGTAGAACCTACAGTCAATGTCTTATCTTGTAAACTATGAGGTTAATCGCTGTTAACCGAACAACTGCAGAATTAATCACAATGGGGTTAGTGAGCATATTGTTAATAATAACTACAGTATGCTTTTTGCGTGAAATATCGCCAGCCAACACAACCGATTACATTTAAAGAGAGCAAGTTCAAAATAAGCAGATTGGCTAAATCCGCCGTTTTCATTACACTATCGGCCTTCTCATCTTCACCCAAGAATGACCAAACCATGCCTGATTTTGCCTTACTCGCTGTGTTTATCCCGACTTTTTTCTTTGTTTCTATCACGCCGGGCATGTGCATGACACTCGCCATGACCCTGGGCATGAGTATAGGTGTGCGCCGCACCCTGTGGATGATGCTGGGTGAACTGGTAGGCGTGGCGTTGGTGGCGACAGCCGCCGTGATGGGCGTTGCCAGTATCATGCTCAACTATCCCGAAATCTTTCAAATTTTTAAATGGATCGGCGGGATTTATTTAGGCTATATCGGCGTACAGATGTGGCGCGCGCGCGGCAAGATGGCCATATTAAGTGATGATGAGACTAACCCCAGAGCCAGCAATGTTAACTTGATCTCTCAAGGCTTTATTACCGCCATTGCCAATCCTAAAGGTTGGGCATTTATGGTGTCGCTATTGCCCCCTTTTATCAATGCCGAGCGCGACGTCGCGCCGCAGCTCCTCGCCTTACTGAGCATTATCATGGTGACCGAATTTACCTCTATGCTCGCCTACGCCAGTGGTGGCAAAAGCCTGCGCATCTTCTTGAGCCGTGGCGATAATATTCGCTGGTTAAACCGCATTGCAGGCAGCCTAATGATAGGCGTAGGAGTTTGGTTAGCCATGAGCTAACGGTTTGAACTAACCGCTTAAATGTAACCCGTTCTACCTAAAATGAGCCTAATAAAGTCCTGTTAACGCGGTCTTTATGAAGGCTCTTTTTTGTAGGGCAACACATCCTGCATCTGCGCCATATATTGCTGCATTTGCAGTGTTTCTTGCTCAACAAAGTCCGTAATCGCCGCCTTAAATCCCAAATGGGCGATGTTATGGTAGGAATACATTGCTACGGGTTCAAAGCCACGCAGCACCTTATGTTCCCCCTGCGCGCCCGCATCAAACACTTGAAACTCATGTTCAATACAATATTGAATACCTTGGTAATAACAGGCCTCAAAATGTAAACCGTCAAGCTCAACCGTCGTCCCCCAATAACGACCATATAAGCATTTCTGCCCTCGGGTATTCTCACCTTTTAAATACAAGGCACCAGCGACCATCTCGCCCTTTGCATCTTCGACCACCAAGAGTAGGACTTGCGCAGCGAGTTGCGCCCCCAACTGCTGAAAAAAGGTTGGCGTTAAATAGCCGCGATGACCAGAGCGCTTAAGGTAAGTTAATTGATAACACTGGATAAAAGTCTGCCATTGCGAAGCGGTGATCTGCTCCCCTTCGACAAACTGAAACTTAAGATTAAAAGGCTGTAACTGCGCCCGCTCCTTCAAGATATTTTTACGCTTACGGGAACTAAAGCCCGCCAGAAAATTCTTAAAATCCCGATAACCGCGATTATGCCAATGGAACTGAGTGCCTAAGCGTTTTAACAGCGAATTGGGCGAGCCTTCAAATAACGGTGTTTGGCTTGGGGTAACAAACAGGCTATGCCATGAAGAAATCGGGCTGTCGCCCAGCCCTGGCTGATTAAGAATAGCTTCCTCAAGTACGAGATTATCCTGCGCTGATATTAGTCGGCGATTCAATGTCAGCAGCAGTAATGCCGCCACGCGCAGTTGTTCGGCGCGATCTACTGCGGGATGAATGCCCATCCGTTGACCTTGCACTGGGGTAAAAGGGATCGCATTCACCCATTTGGGATAGTAATCGAGCCCATGGCGCTCATAGGCTTCGGCCCACGCCCAATCGAACACATACTCACCGTAGGAGTGGGATTTTTGGTACAAGGGCATGACGGCAATAAGTGGGAACTGATTGAAGTGCTTAGCCGTTTGCACACTGATAAACCCTCCTTCAGCCAAAAGCGACAAGCTTTTATCCTTACTGGCGACATCATTTAATGTGTCACCCGCATCGAACACGCATAAATGTCGAGGCGTCCAACCGGTTGCAGTGCAAGCGGAGCGGCTTTGCTCGAGTGCCAACAGAAACTCATGGCGGCAAAAGGGATTCGCCTCACCCATGGCGGCATTCCACGCACTGGCCGAAATATCCGACATTGAGCTCGCAAAAGCCAAAATAAGCTGTCTCATTGGGTAAATTATCGTCCTTTACTGGTGTGAACAAGTATACGAGGTTGCAATTAAGCCTAATTCTCGGCACATTGCATAGCCATAATTAAAATAAATTCAGGATTGAGTATGCGTCCAACAAGACCTTTTAGACCTCTTATTCTCGCCATTGCGATGGCGCTTCCCTTACTATCATCTCCCAGTCTGCTTGCCGATGAATCGCCAATTTTCAGCCAGATGGCCACCGCACAACCTGTGTGGGCTAAGCATGGCATGGTCGCAAGCCAAGAAACTCTCGCCAGTCGCACCGGCGTTGAGATCCTAAAGCAAGGCGGTAATGCGGTTGACGCCGCCGTGGCTGTCGCCTTCAGTTTGGCAGTCACCTTACCCCGTGCTGGCAATATCGGCGGCGGTGGTTTTATGCTGGTGCATATTGCCAAAGAAAACAAAACCATCGCTATCGATTACCGTGAAATGGCGCCGTCTAAAGCCAAGAAAAACATTTTCCTCGACGAAAATGGCGACGCAGTTGAAAAACTAAGCCGCGAACACGGTCTTGCCGTGGGTGTGCCAGGTACTGTGATGGGCATGAGCTTAGCCCTTGAAAAATATGGCACTATGACACTCGCCCAAGTCGCCGCGCCCGCGATTAAAATGGCGCAGGAAGGCATTAGCGTAACGCCAGATCTTGCCCAATCCCTTGCAGGCCTCAAACGCCGCATGACCCAATGGCCAACCACGGCCGCTATCTTCTACAAAGCTGACGGCAGTGACTATCAAGTGGATGATATTCTTAAACAACCTGAACTTGCCCATTCGTTAAGTCTTATCGCTGAAAAAGGCACCAAAGGATTCTACGAAGGTGAAACCGCCACTAAGCTCATCAATGCGGTGAAAGAAGCTGGCGGCATTATGACCTTAGACGACCTTAAAAATTATAAGGTTGTGGAACGTGAACCCGTGCGCGGCGAATACCGCGGTTACCAAGTTGTGTCTATGCCACCGCCATCATCGGGCGGTGTACACATCATCGAAATGCTCAACGTATTGCAGCAATTCCCGATAGACAAACTCGGTCACAATACCGCGCAGACGATTCATCTGATGGCAGAAACCATGAAGTACGCCTATAGCGATCGCAGCGAATACTTAGGCGATCCCGACTTTTATAAGGTACCCGTCAAAGCCTTAACCAGTAAGGACTACGCCCAAAAAATCGCCAGCCAAATTGCGATGAATAAGGCAACACCGAGCGCTGAAATCAAGCCCGGCAAGCTCGCGCCCTATGAGAGCGATCAAACCACTCACTTCTCGGTAGTCGATAAATGGGGTAATGCAGTTTCAAATACTTACACCTTAAACTTCAGCTATGGCTCAGGTTTAGTGGCGAAGGGAACAGGGATTCTGCTCAATAACGAGATGGATGATTTCTCGGCCAAACCCGGCGTGCCAAACGGCTACGGTTTAGTCGGCGGTGATGCCAATGCGGTCGAGGGCAATAAGCGCCCACTCAGTTCAATGAGCCCAACAATAGTGATGAAGGATGGCAAACCCTTCCTCGTCACTGGCAGTCCAGGTGGTTCGCGCATTATCACCACCACACTGCAGATCATCATGAATGTTATTGATCATGGATTGAATATCGCGGAAGCCAGTAATGCGGCGCGGGTTCATCATCAATGGCAACCCGATGAATTGCGAGTCGAGTCCAGCTTTAATCGCGATACCATTTCCCTGCTCGAAGCCAAAGGACACAAAGTGAAAGTACAATCCGCTATGGGCAGTACGCAATCAATCATGGTGACCGAACAAGGGATTTTTGGCGCCTCTGATCCGCGTCACTCAGGTAGCGAAGCCATCGGCTACTAGCATCCCCATGATGCCGATTTTAGTGAAAGAAATGAGTTAATGAGATAAGTGGAAGAGAAGAGATGACCTATTCGATATAGGTCATAAACCCTGAGTAAAGCTTGTCCTTCCGCTCAACGAATGCACACTCTCGCTTAAAAAAGCCCTGCTATAAATCACTGTATAAGCAGGGCTTTTTATTGTGTGGAAAAGTTATTGTGCTAATTTGCATTGTTTTTTACTTTAGTGACGCTGCAACTGAATCATGAAATATCATACTAAACACCACTCACTTCAAGACAAAACATGTAGGTGAATTGTACTGGGTGGCCAGTTATTTCTATCGTTGGGACACTTGCGTTGGCTGGTATCCACTCATATAGGCTTGCCATGGCATTCACTCATCGACGCGCAGCCAGTCCGTCCGTGGATGCTCGACCGCCCCATCCATGGGGCGGACGGTCGTCTCGCTAATCACCATGGCTCACCTTTTTGGCACTAGTGTAACCTGTCTGTATGAAGGAGATACCCAGCACGCTTTTGGACATTTCCGAGTTAAAGACTTAATTTTAACTCGTCAGTTTCGGATTAAGATTTCTATGGGTAACGCCCGGTTAAGGGGCTGACAACGCTAAACACTGAACCTAAAATAACAGCCGTAATCACAAATGCTGATTTGAACAAAAACCGCCACGCGTTGGCAGTCCCTCTTAAACCGTTTGTTATACATTTGTGCTCGCAACTTGCACGAAACCATCACAGAAGCCTGATCCATTAGTTAGTTTGGGTAGAACTGTTTTCTCACTCTGAATTTGTCTAAAGATCTGATTTGACGTGTTATGACACATTTTGAGCATTTGCCCTGCTAACGTATCCTTATCTTTGTCTGACGCATAACAAAGCTTTACCTGATGGTGTAGATAACTCGATTTAAAATAGGGTTTAATACGCTTGTTAAATTCTGGTAATGAATCTTTTTCGCTATCAACAATGATAGCGAGCATTTCTTTACCTGTATCAAATGGAAATCGTAAAAAGTTGGTGATTACAAGATGCCAACCTATAAGCTCAGGGTTTATGTGAGGTTGCGGGTTTACAATAATGAACGAGCCAAGGTGAACAAAAGGAACACCTTCGGTACCCACATACTGCGAAACTTTTCCTGTCACTTGGTAACAAGTACAAATGCTAATTTTCTGACCATTGTATTCGCGAGAATTGGTGTCAACACTAATGATGTAATCGTATTCTTCCAGTAACATTGTATCTACATCAAATGCTGCGAACTCACTATGTCCTTGAACACTGCTTAAAACTTTCGGCTTGCCTGAAGCCCTTTCATAACTGCGCTCAACACGAATCGTACTAGGATCTGCCTCAGGAATTATTAAGCCGTCTCGTAGAGGGTCATACGTAAACGAAATCTTATTTACATTTTTATTCACTTGAAACGTAACTCTTTCGTCTCGTGTTTTCTTTTCTGTGCTCAATTACTAATTTCTCCGTTAATGCATAACGTCTTAGTATTTATGCGCTGCGCTGTTTGCAGGGCATAAATCGCTTGAACGCTCGCAGAAAGCGTTGCGCTTGTTAGGTGCGTGCATGATTGAAAAACCGTTCTGCTTGCTTAGCTAAACTTGGTAGTTGACCAAAATCAGTTACGATACTTGAAGTAAAATCAGGCTGAAGTAAAATCAGGCCACCCATAATAAAACTACATAATGTACTCTGCGTTTAGGTTCAAGCAACGGAAAGCCACATGAGTAGCGAAAAAGGCTGATAAGGTATGGGATAAATGGATGATGTTTAGCTAAATCGGGCTATTTGATTGAAAAAAGGTAATTTTTTGCAAGAATGATCCAAGCCATTGTCTGGTTGGCCATTTTGAAAGGTAAAGTCGATGAAATAGGCTTGAGATCAACCCGTTTTGAGGTAGTGGCAGCATTTAGCAAAGTGCCGACGTCGCTTCTCTAAGTGTTCGCAGTAAGTGGTGAGTTCTTGCAAAGTACCCACTGGGCCATGAAATAATTTACCAAACTCAGTGGTTAGCTTAAGCCAGTTATCTTGGGTAATATCTAAACTTGTTAGCAACTTAGCATTCATTTCACTGATTGAGCCGCGTTTATCCGCTCGAATAATCCGCCCTGTATCCTCAAGTAACTGAAGATAATCCTTGAGCACAAACGCAATACCATTGGGCTGGTTACCGTGCTCATTGCCAATGAAAGGCAATAGTCTGTTCGGTTGCTCCCCCTTTATCGCCGCCTGAATACGTAGCTGAATACTAGTATGGTCTGATTTTTCTGGCGTATCAGCCATCTTGGCTCTGATGGGATTCAAATCCACGTAGGCCATGCAGGTTAAAACGGCAGTTTCATCGAGCAAGGCTTGCGATTTAAAACGCCCTTCCCAGAAACGACCTGTACAGTTATCTTCTTGATTTGCTTGCCTTGCAATCGGTTCGTTTAAGCAGCGCATGAACCAACTGATGTCACATAAACGGCTTCGATATGTCGCGATAGAATGCCTTAATCTATTAACCTCATAAGCGTCAACCAGTTCACCTTCAGCAAACTTACGCGTTAATTCATCGCCTTTAAACAGTTTATGCCATTGTTCAAGCACTTCTATGTCACTCCAGCGATTCGCCGTCTCGATATCAATGCGTAACACCACATGCAGATGATTCGACATCACCGCAAAGGCCGCCACATCAATAGCAAAAACCGCCTCAAGTTCAAACAGTAACGACTCAACCCAAGCTCGGCGATGGTCATAGTTTTTACCTGAATAAGCATCATCCCCACATAAAAATGCCCGCCGAACAACACGGCTACAGCAATGATAAAAGGGAGTGTCTTCAAGACTAATCTGAGTTCTACGAGGGCGCGGCATAAAAACCTCCTTGTTGAATGCTTAATCAAAGCATAGTCGGAGGTTAACTACTGCACCATTGAGGCTGGGTGTCTCCGTTCAGGCCTTATACACTGCGGCATAACCCAGCTGGACGCACTCAGTAATGCCAAGGATAACGCTCGACGCACGCGAGCATGTTGAATACCAGATTGAGACATAGAAGATCCTATTATTGTTATTCGTGTTTTAGGACCGTACTGCAAGAGACGGTTGAAAATGGATTAAGCTGGTTTAGTGCAACGTGTGGCTTACGCCTGTCATCTGCGACGTGTTTGCGGCTATTATCTTCGACTACAGCCTTGACCAATGATGTTGCCAAGAAAGCGCACCGAGACCCGATAACAAGCCTCAGCCAGTTTGCCATATTATTTTGCTTAAAAGCCTGAAACAAAACATTTGTTACAAACTAAACACAAAATCGATGGAACCCCTAGTCCGATACATGTTAAACAGTCACATTAAGATAAATTAATGGTTTTAGCCGCGCGTAGACTTCAATTTTTGCTGAAATCCATGGCCATCATCAAACAATCACCCATAACAATAATCGACCTAACGGGGAACAAATAATGAAGGGACTAACCCTTAAACCGCAAGCCCGCACGGCTAAGCTCACGCTAAGTGCCATCGCTTTAGCCTTAACTTTGGGCGCTTGTAGCACACAACAACCCGAAGCCAGTGTTCAAGCCAACGCGGCACCCAATGCCGTGTCAGCGCAAATTATCAGTCAGAATGCGACCAATCCATTCTTCAAGCCCTATGATACGTTTATGGAAATTCCGGCCTTTGATAAGATCAAGCCAGAGCATTTCCTCCCAGCCTTTAAGGCGGGCGTAGCTCAGCAACACGAGCAAATTCAAGCGATTGTTGATAATAAAGCCAAACCCACCTTCGCCAATACCATTGAAGCCATGGAGTTTTCTGGCGATCTAGTGACCCGCGTTTCTAACGTCTTCTTTAACCTGACAGGCGCCGATACTACGCCAGCATTGCAAGCACTCTCCAAAGAAGTGTCGCCTATGTTATCGTCCGCCGAAGACGATATCCTGCTCAATGACAAACTGTTTCAAAAAGTCAAAGCCGTTCACGACGCGAAAGACAGCCTAAAACTCAGCACTGCACAAGCCAAATTGTTGGAAGATACCTATAAATCTTTCACCCGTGGCGGCGCTAACTTAAGCGAGCAAGATAAAACCAAACTGCGGGCATTGAACGAAGAAATCGGTAAACTCAATTTAGCCTTTGGTGACAATCTATTAGCCGAAACCAATGCCTTCGAATTAGTGGTTGATAGCAAAGCCGATCTCGCTGGTTTACCAGAAGATGTGATTGCGACCGCCTTTGAAACCGCCAAAAAACGTGGCCATGAAGGCAAGTGGGTATTCACCACTTCTCGCCCTTCTATCACGCCATTTTTAACCTATGCTGATAACCGCCAGTTACGTGAAAAACTCTATAAAGGCTATATCGAGCGCGGTAACAACAATAACGCCAACGATAACAAGATTATCCTCGCGAAGATTGCCGCCCTGCGTGCTGAACGTGCTCAACTGATGGGCTATAAAACCCATGCCGATTTCGTGTTAGAAGAACGCACGGCTAAAACGCCAGAAAACGTCTATGGCTTACTCAACAAAGTATGGCCAGCGGCATTAGCCCAAGCCAAAAACGAAGTGGCTGATATGCAAGCCATGATTGACGCGCAGGGTGGAAAATTTAAGCTGCAAGCGTGGGACTGGGATTACTACGCCGACAAAATTCGTGTCGCTAAGTACAGCTTTAACGAGCAACAAACCCGCCCGTATTTCTCTCTCGACAGTACACTAAAAGGTGTGTTCTACACGGCTAACCGTTTATACGGTTTGACCTTTAAAGAACGTACCGACTTACCCAAATACAATGCCGAAGTTCGTACTTGGGAAGTTTACGATAAAGACGGCAAGCTGATGGCCATCTTTATGGGTGACTATTTCACCCGCGACAGCAAACGTGGCGGCGCTTGGATGAATTCCTTCCGCAAACAATACAATATGAATGGCGTTGATTCTAAACCTATTATTGTTAACGTATTGAACTACCCTCGCCCAGCGGGCAATGAGCCAGCGCTGCTGACCTTCGATGAAGCCAGCACCCTATTCCACGAATTTGGCCACGCCCTACACGGCATGTTATCGAACGTGGAATATCGCTCACAGGGCGGCACCGCCGTACCTCGCGATTACGTTGAGTTCCCATCGCAAGTAAATGAAAACTGGATGACTCAGCCAGAAGTGTTAGCCCAATTTGCCAAGCACTACAAAACCGGCGAAGTGATCCCGCAAGAGCTAGTGCAGAAAATCCAAGCGGCCAGCAAGTTCAACCAAGGCTTTGCCACCGTTGAATACATGGCGGCCACTAAGCTCGATTTAGATTGGCACACACTGACCGACACTACGCCAAAGGATGCGGCCAAGTTTGAAGCGGACTCGTTAGCGGCAATGGGACTGATTGAAGAAATTAGCCCACGCTATCGCAGCACTTACTTCTCGCATATTTTCGCAGGCGGTTATTCTGCAGGCTACTACAGCTACCTTTGGTCGGATATTTTAGGCGCGGATGCTTTCGAAGCCTTTAAAGAAAACGGCATTTTCGACAAGGCCACTGCGGACTCCTTCCGTAATAATATCCTGTCGAAAGGCGGCAGCGATGATCCTATGCTGATGTATAAAAACTTCCGCGGTAAAGAAGCCGGCATAGAGCCGCTGCTGCGTAGCCGTGGATTACTGGCCGAGTAATCGCTAATCATTTGCCAAAGGCAAAATAAACAACGGGAGCTTCGGCTCCCGTTTTCTTATAATTTTATTCAGCAACTTCTACAATAACCTATTAATTGGCTCAATATTTTAGTACTGTGTTGCCGCATATAAGGATATTTTTAAAATTATCAATGGAAATGATTATGTCTAATGCCCTACTAAGCTCTCCATTTCAAGCAAATAAAGAAAAACTGCTCACACTGCGATTACAGAACGAACTCAATACCACTCGAATATTCAAAGCTCTGGATGCTGATCCAAATACAATTGGTGCTGGAGTGGTTTTTATAGACCATGAATTTACCGTTGTAACTTTGCGCTCCTTTGAACCTATTTGCCGCAAACTTCCGATTCGATTGATATTACGCGAACCTCCCAGACATATATCTACAGTGAACTATGCTAGTGAGCTAAAAGCATCACGCCGTGAAAGCAAGCTGACTGGTGAATTGCTAAATACTGGATTGAGCTGTGGTGCTGCTGTGTTGAGTTGGATCGTTGTGCTAGGTGCGACGACTGCGATTCCGATCACTGGCGGTGCCAGTACCGCAGTCACCTATCTCGGTGTAGCTGCCGCAACTGCATCATCCTTACAATGTTTAAATGGCGCAGTACGTTCAATAGCTGAAGCCCGTTATCCAGAAGACCTAGACTGGTTAGAAGAGCAGGAATGGTATAATGCTGCAAATACTGCGTTGGATATCATTTCTCTGGGCGGCGCAGCGGCAGCAGGTGCTACAACGATTAAAATGGTACAAACCCTTAGGAAAACCACATCCAAGTCGCTAACAGAAATATTAAAGGGTTTGAGCCGCGCAGACCGAAAGCGCCTAACACTAGAAATTCAAAGGCTGAATCAACCAGGCATTAGCCAAAGCGTGCTTAAAACACTCACCAACTCTGGTAAGTTAACAACACGCTACAGCAGCCAAGCTCTCGTGAATGCCATATCGCTCAATATTAAAGATGCAGTGGGCGCCAGTTTAAGTATTAGTGGTAGTGCATACGGCGGGACAATAAAAAATTTAGCAGTAGGCATATATGAGGAGTTAAGCGTCGATGTCAGATAACTTTTTTGAGAAACATGACTTATCTATCGGCATGTTTGTCGTTGGTATTGCGGTCATCATGTTGATTTTGATTAGCGCAGGGATTGTATGTTTCCTGATGATTTTAACGTTGCAGACACTATTGGGCAAATTTACATCCGAAGTATTTGGTATCCTTTTAGTCTCGAGTGAATTAATAATGACCCTAAGCATTGTTATTCCAAACATATTAATTATACGAGGCAGACCTAAAGCCGTTAAAGCCAACCAGATAAATATCTATTTCCAGCTTATCTGTTACTTACTATTTTTATTAACGTTTCAAAACAAAAATGATTTGTTTCTCCTAATTTTTGTGATTTTACCACTATTTGCAAACTGGTTAATGTTATCGACTAAGTACCAAGCATTTCTTGCCTATCATGAAGCTCTACGCAAAGATCCAATCGGATTTCGACAAAGCATAGCAAAAAGAATGTTTGAGTAAGTACAGTGAAAGTAAAGACCACCATTATCTCGTATTAATTAAAGGCTGCTAATGTACCTATACAGCTACTAAATTAGTATAAATGCAGTGAATTCTGGTTTTAATGTCAAGGTTCACAAAATAATAATTTGTCTCTATAGGGAGCTAGACGTCAATGTCAGATATATTTTTTGAGAAACATGACTTATCTATCGGCGTATTTGTCGTTGGTATTGCAGTAATCATGTTCCTTATGTTTGGTGCGGGTGCTATCGGCCCTTTACTTTTCCTTACGATTGAAACGCTATTCGGTAAATTAACACACGAAGAGTTTGGTACCCTTTTCGCATCAAGTATAGTGATCATGACCCTGAGTATTGTTATACCAAACGTATTGATTATACGAGGTAGACCTAGAGCAGTTAAAATCAATAAAATAAACGTCTATTTTCAACTCATTTGTTACTTACTATTTTTATTAGTTCTTGAACACAAACAAACCTGGATTTTTCTTTGCTTTGTTATTTTTCCGTTATTAGCGAACTGGTTAATGTCGTCTGCTAAATATCTAACCTTCCTTGCTTTTACGAAACTCTACGCAAGGATCCAATCGTGTTTAGACAAAGCTTAGCAAAACGAATATTTAAGTAAGCACAGTAAATACAAGCTCTATTATCTGATATTAGTTTAAGTATATTTATCATTAGAAAACATTAACAACACGCCATAATATAACCAAAAAAGATAATGGGTGACGATGAGCAATTAGGCGTCGATGTCAGATAAATTTTGAAAAACATAACTTTTCTATCATAATTGTCGACAAGGTTACTGCGGATCCCGTCCGTAATCATATCCTTTTTAAAGGCGGATTCGTAAATGTTGGTACGTTTCCGCTTCACATGTTAACCCACTTTAATTCACCGCTTAGGCGACATTAAATCTTCAATAGAGTTATATGATGAATATTGAGATGGTAGAAAAAGCAGATCATCTTAGTCTGCTCGATATTTGGGAAGCATCGGTAAGAGCAACCCATGACTTTTTAGCAGAAGAAGATCTACAACAATTAAAGCCGCTGCTCCTCGAACAGTATTTTGATGCCGTTCACTTAAAGTGCGCTAAAAATGACAATGGAGAAATACTCGGATTCTGCGGCGTACATGATGGCAATATTGAAATGCTGTTCATCTCACCTGACGCGCGCGGAAAAGGTATTGGTTCCATGCTAGCGACACATGCCATTAAAGAACTAGGAGCCACAAAGGTGGATGTTAATGAGCAGAATGAGCAAGCATTAGGTTTTTACCAACATATTGGTTTTTCAGTAACGGGTCGCTCACCCGTTGATGGACAGGGTAAACCTTATCCACTGTTGCATATGGCGTTATATTCCATTGAGGGATTGTAGATGTATCCTGATTCAATCGATGAGAATAGGGTTGGAGAGTATCCAGCGAAAACAAAATCAGGCGGCGGTCATTTCTATGATCAAGTCCTAGAATATCGTGTTTGGTGTCGCCCTTGGCAAGGTGCTCCAGATGAATTTGATGGTGAAATCTACTATTACGCATTTCATACTTATAATGAAGCACTTGAATTTTCGAATGAAACTGACGGGTCTGAAGCGCCTTTAGTACTTGTTAAACAGCTTGAATGGATTGATGAACCTGAAGCTGGAAAATTCATTCATAAAACGGGTGAGCGCCTAACAGAATGGAGGATTGAGTGGCTATTAGAGAGTCAACGTAAGGAGGACACTATTGCTAACTTTATGCGTGAAAATCAAACATAAACATTTGATTAAAATAATAAAGTGGTTCAATGCTGCCTTTCACCAACATTTCAACAAACTATTTTGGAACTGTGATCGGAGCGTTATCGGTAGATTTCCCCGTCCTCTAACTTCCTGTCTTGAAAAAATGATGAATAAATCCGCCCCGACATCAATAAAAAAGGCTTGCTAGGTTTCCCTAACAAGCCTTTGGGCCTTTTTACAACGAATCGATTAGTCGACTAAACCGCGGCGCTTTAACAGTGCATCGGTTGTCGGCTTTTTACCGGTAAAGTGAATGTAATCTTGCATGAGATCTTCACTGTTACCTTTAGATAAGACTTCCTTACGGAATTTGTCACCATTATCGGCTTTTAATCCACCGTGCTCGCCCATGTAGGCAAAGGCATCGGCGGCAAACACTTCGGTCCACAAATACGCGTAATATCCAGCTGAATAACCGCCGGAGAAGGCATGGCTAAAGTAGCTCGATTTATAACGCGGGGGAATTGGCGCAAAATCGAGGCCGTGTTTAGCTAACACTTGGTGCTCAAACTTCTCTACATCGCTAATTTGAGTATCGGCGCTGATAGAGTGCCATTCCATATCTAACAAGGCAGCTGACAGATACTCAACGGTATCAAAACCTTGGCCAAACTTATTTGAGGCTAAGATTTTATCAAGCAGTGCCTTAGGAATTGGCTCACCCGTCTTGTAGTGTTTGGCATAGTTAGCAATCACAGCAGGATCGATATTCCAATCTTCGTTAACCTGGGATGGGAACTCAACAAAGTCACGTGCGGTTGATGTGCCAGCCACGCTTGGGTATTTCACCTGCGAGAATAAACCGTGAACCGCATGACCCATTTCATGGAACATAGTGGTCACTTCATCGAAGGTCATTAACGTTGGGCCATCGGCTGGCTTAGGAATATTCAGCGCGTTATAAACAACGGGCTTAGTGCCAAGCAGACCGCTTTGGGTGACGAACTCATCCATCCACGCACCGCCACCTTTGCCTTCGCGGGCATAAGGGTCAAGGTAGAATAAGCCAATAGAGCTGTTGTCTTTATCAAAGACTTCAAAGGCTAAGACATCGGGATTCCACACGGGTAAATCGGTACGCGCTTTTAAGCTGATGCCATACAGTTTATGCATCGCGAAAAACAGCCCGTCTTGCAGCACAGTATTAAACTCGAAATAAGGCTTGATGCTGCTTTCGTCGAGATCGTATTTCTCTTTACGCACTTTGTCGGCGTAATAAGCCCAATCCCAAGGTTGCAGTTCGAAATCACCGCCCGCCTTTTTGATTTCAGCTTGAATATCAGCCGCTTCCACTTTGGCACGTGCTAAGGCTTTTGGTGCTAAATCGTCGAGGATTTCATACACAGCGGCTGGGGTTTTCGCCATTTGATCGGCAACCGCATAGGATGCCCAAGTATCGAACCCCAGTAAATTGGCTTTTTTAGCCCGAATTTGCGCCATTTTAACAATCAATGGGCCATTAGTTGCAACAGCTCTGTGCGCCGAGGTTTCCCACACTTTTTGGCGCAGTTCACGGTTGCTCAGGCTAGAAAGCACAGGCTGGCGAGTCGTGTTCACTAAGGTAATCAAATAGCCCTCTTTTCCAGCAGTTTTGGCGGCAGCGGCTAAGGTGGCGATTTCGCTGTCAGATAAACCAGCTAACTGGGCTTTATCAGTCACAACAATCACATCATCTTTAAATGATTTTAAGCTGTTTTGTGAAAAGTCCGTCGCTAAGGTTGCAAGCTCGGCGTTAAAGTCGCGCATTTTAGCTTTATCTTCAGCCGACAATTTCGCACCAGCGCGAACAAACTGCTCATAGTAGTATTCAACTAAACGCTGATCTTCCGCATTTAAGCTGCTTTTTTGTTGATATACCGCTTCAACACGGGCAAATAACGTCGGATCGAGATAAATATTATCGCGATGGGCAGATAGCTTAGGTGCAAGATCTGCTTCGGTTTTCTGGAAATCATCATCAGAAATCAGACCGGCAAGATTAAAAAAGGTCCGCGACACCCGCGTTAATAATTCACCTGAGGTTTCCATCGCCAGAATGGTGTTGTCAAAACTGGCCGCTTGCTTGTTATTCACAATGGCAGCGATTTCAGCATCATGGGCTTTAATGCCTTGCTCGAAGGCAGGAGCATAATCTGCAGTATGGATAAGGTTAAATTGTGGCGCTTGATCCTGCAGTGGACTCTTGCTCAGCAACACATTGGTTGCTTGCGCTTTAGCAGCGGTTTGAGTCGCTACGGCATTTTTGGCTTCATTGGCACTGGCGGCTGGCTTGTCTGAACAAGCGCCAAGTAACAAAGCCGCGGCCACGGCTGTGGTTATAACGGACTTACGCATATTAACTCCCTTGGATGTTGCTGCCCTTTCGATTGTATTTTTAAGGTGAAAGGTGCGCGCTAACGGATTTTGGCTTTCAGTTTAAAACAGTCTGAGTCAACGAACGCTTGTTGCTACGGTCGTTAATTTCGATGAACTACCTTAACAAGTTACGCGCATTTCAGCCAAGTTTTACCCGCCCAGAGCACAGCTAATTTGTATCACTTTATGTGTATTACCCGTCTAAATAAGCCTATGCCAACGCTACGCTAAACCTAACTCACCTCAATCAAGCCAAGAGACATGCGAGCATAAGTGATCAACATTGGCTAAAATTTGATGTAAAAGAATTATTTAAAACAATTCTACTGAAGTTTTACGTCAAATATCCCCGACGTAGACAAGGGGCTGAGCAAATAAAATGCCATTCCAATAACAAATATTAATTCTTCTTAATAAACTGTTTACTGTAATTATTTAAACATTGCCGTAACAAATAAACAGGCTAAACGGCTCACTATTTAGGCAAGCAAACCTTGAGTCACAATTTGAAACAGCTTTTATCCGATTAATGTCACATTCAGATCATCAAATGTCTTTATAATTCCCGCTCGTTAACTTAGCGGCAAATTAACCTAACAGTTAAATTACGCTGAATTAACGGGATGATGGGCATGTTCTTTTACGGAGCATGCATTGGGGTCAAATAAATATAAATAGAGATAACTATGTTAAATAAGAAAATACTCGCAGTGATGATCACTGCCGCCCTTGGTGTAAGCGCCTGTAATTCTGATGACGACAAAGTCGTTCAAGCCGATTTACGGGTACTCGAAACCACAGATCTGCACACAAATATCATGGATTTCAACTACTACAGTGGCAAAAATGACCCAACTATCGGTCTAGCCCGTACTGCAAGCTTAATCCACGCTGCACGCAACGAAGCCAAAAACAGCGTACTCGTCGACAACGGCGATCTGCTGCAAGGCAGCCCAATGGGCGATTACATGGCTAAAGTTGGCCTGCAAATGGGTGATATTCATCCAGCCTATAAAGCCATGAACCTATTAGATTATGAAGTCGGTAATATCGGTAACCATGAATTTAACTATGGTTTAGATTTCTTAAATAAATCCATTAGTGGTGCAGATTTCCCTTATATCAACTCAAACGTTTATTGCGCCGACGAAAATGGTTGCTGGAATGAGGTTAAAAAAGGTGAGCATTTATTCACCCCTTATATCATCAAACAAAAAAACATCATCGACAGTGAAGGTAATAATCAAACCATTAACATTGGTTATATTGGTTTTGTGCCACCGCAAATTCTATTGTGGGATAAACAAAATCTGACGGGTAAAGTGACGGTCGAGGATATTATTGAAACCGCGAAAAAATATGTCCCCGAAATGAAAGCCAAAGGGGCCGATATCATTATCGCCATTCCTCACTCTGGCATTGGTTCAACGGAAAATCCTGGCGATCCTATGGCTGAAAATGCCACTTACGCTTTGACTTATGTTGATGGTATCAATGCGATTCTATTCGGCCACAGCCACTCTATCTTCCCTGATACTAAGTATGCCGACTTACCCAATACCGATGTCACTAAGGGCCTACTGAACGGCGTCCCAGCAGTGATGCCAGGTCGTTGGGGTGATAACTTAGGGGTTGTTGACTTTAAACTTGAACGTAGAGATGGTAAATGGCATGTCCTTAGTTCGAAAACGCAAGCTCGCCCCATATATAATGGTGCGACTAAGGAAGAGTTAGTTAGCCAAGATCCCGCAATTAAAGATGCAGTCGCAGCCGAGCACCAAGGAACCCTCGCCTTTGTGGATGAACCTATCGGCGTTGCCGCAGCCGACATGTACAGCTTCCTTACCTTAGTGCAGGACGACCCTACGGTACAAATCGTTTCCGATGCGCAAATCGCTAACGTGAAAGCGAAATTACCTGCAGCATTAAAAGGGTTGCCAGTGCTATCAGCCTCCGCCCCCTTTAAAGCGGGCGGTCGCCACGGTACAACCAGTGATGCCGATCAATTTGTGCAAGTTGATAAAGGCCCACTGACCTTCAAAAACGCCGCCGATCTGTACCTGTATCCCAATACTATGGTGGCCGTCAAAGCAACGGGCGCCGAATTGAAAGATTGGCTCGAGTGCTCAGCGAACCAGTTCAATCAAATTGACCCTGCAAAAACCACCCCACAAGGTTTAATCAATTGGGATGGTCATCCAACCTACAACTTCGACGTACTGGATGGCTTAACCTATAAAATTGATGTGACCCAACCGAGCAAGTTTGACCGCGATTGCGCCGTCGTTAATGCCAACGCAAACCGTATCGTTGATTTAAGCTATAAAGACGAAAACGGCAAAGTCATCACAGGTGAAGAATTTGCCGCGAAAGAATTTATCGTCACCTCAAATAACTACCGCGCCTTTGGGGGTAAGTTTGCTGGTACTGGTAGCGACCATGTGGTACTTGAACTGCCCGATACTAACCGTGAAGCGCTAGCTGCTTATATCACAGCGCAATCTAAGTACAACGAAACCACAGGTAAGTACGAAGCTATGGTCAATCCAAGTGCCGATTACAACTGGGATTTCAAAACCATCACTACCAACGTCACATTAGACATTCGCTTCGAAACCCAAGACAGTGACAAAGCCGCTGCCTTTATCGAAGCCAATAAACAACGTGAAATGAAGAAGATAAGCAAAGATGAACTGGGTTTCGCCGTTTATAGCATCAACCTAACCAAATAAGCGTTCAATCCCGAAATATCATGCTCAAAAAGGCTCATCGTGAGCCTTTTTTATTCCCTACCGATTAAATTAACGCTAATCTGCGCGCTATAAACAGTGTGTCGCCATTTAGTTCATCATGCTCCACACTAAAGGTTAAACCTGCTTTGTGTCGCCAAATATCTGCCTTATTATTTAGCGGCGTCCTCGCAACAACAGAGAAAGCTTATGAAATATCAATCAATCTTATGTGCCACTGCGTTAATGCTGGGCGCAGTGCAACCTGCAACGGCCGATGTTCATCTCAATCTGCCTAAAAATGCTGAAGTGCTAACGGTCAATGGCAAGCCAGCCGTAAAGAGTGGCGATCTCGTTTTAGCTGATGGGACCAATCAGATTGCCTTCCGTTATGCCGCGCAATATCGACAACAAGCTGACTCAGTACATTATCTCTCCGACGTGCTCATCGTCCGTTTTGATGCGTCAGCACAAACACTCACGCTGACACTTCCCGCCATCAACTCAGCCAGAGATGCAAAGAAATTTGATGAGTCACCTAAGCTGACACTATTAAATGCTCAAGATGAAGCCGTGGGTTTTACCAGCGATAAATTGATTAAGAATGGCATTCAACTGGGACGGGATTTCGAACACGAGATACTGCAGTACAACCTTAGCAATCATCCTGCTTCATTAAATCTCACTATGAATACCGCAACAACGCAAGCAAGCGACGCCATTGCACCCGTATTGGCAAGCCAGCCACAAATACGCCAAACAGCAGTAGTCACATCCACGAGCTTGATCGCGCCAGCTGTTATGTCGTCAGCAGCCACAGCGAACAATGATAAGGCTCAACAAACTACTCCTGCGACCACACCTAGCCAAGCTGAAATCAGTCAAATGCTGGATTACTGGTACAAACAAGCTAACGACAATACCAAAGCCAGCTTCAAAGCCAAAATCAACAAAGAGTGATGCATAGAGCACGCAAGCGTTGAAGAGGATATTTGTCCTCTAACCATCAACATTGCTTCAGCTATCTATTTCAGACCGCCAGCTTAGTGTCACTATGAGCTGGCGGCTCTATTACAGTTCATAAAATGAGAACTTAGTAAAACTTAATCTCATTAAGAAAGCGTTCAGTAAACCCATTCCCACTTCACAGCTTAATGTAATTTAAGCCTATCAACGTCCTAACCAATAAAGCCCTTTCAAAAATACTAAAACGTGCAAATTCCAGACGCAAAAAAGCCAGCTTATTCAGCTGGCTTCGTTGCATCTCAATGAGATAATTAGGCGCTTGGCGATGACCTACTTTCTTTTATCCCCGAAGGGGATACATGTGGGCGAGTCATCATTGCCTAAAATGCGCAGCATTTTGATGATGTGTCGCGCGGAGCAATGTATTGCGCAGCTGGGAACCCCGCTCAGCGGCGGGTTGACATCGAGATAAGTTTTCGCGAAGCGTAAAACACAAAAGCCCTAGCGGTTTAGGCTAGGGCTTTTGTGTTTATTTGGATGCTTGGCGATGACCTACTCTCACATGGGGAGACCCCACACTACCATCGGCGCGTTTGCGTTTCACTTCTGAGTTCGGGATGGGATCAGGTGGTTCCACAAGGCTATTGTCACCAAGCAAATTCTGTTTATTACCGTGTCCATCTCTGGCTCACGTTAATAATAATTCGGAAAGCTGATTTGCTTTGTTTGAGTTCACACTTTATCAAGTATCTGTATTCTGTCTAAGGCTTTCGTACGACCTCCATGGAAGGAGGAAGTGCTAGAAAATGTCTGGAACATTTTCAGTAAAACCCATCTGGGTTGTATGGTTAAGCCTCTCGAGTCATTAGTACATGTTAGCTCAACGCCTCACAACGCTTACACACCATGCCTATCAACGTCCTAGTCTCGAACGGCTCTTTAGAGGAATTAAATTCCTAGGGATGACTCATCTTAGGGCTCGCTTCCCGCTTAGATGCTTTCAGCGGTTATCGATTCTTC